>JAENVZ010000251.1 GCA_016650315.1 Alphaproteobacteria bacterium
CCCAAGGGCAACTGGCGGACCGGAGGATTTCGCTTCCCTCTCCCGCCCTATCGAGGAGCGCGCGCATCAGCCGGGCGTGCGGATCGCTTTTGCTGGAACCGTGCATCATTGTTGCTCCTGACTATAAATGTTCATGAAATGTTCTACGCGCCGCTTCATCCGTTCCCCCGGTTCGCGGCCATTGCGCATGTCGAAGACAAGGCGCGGATCGCGCACCGCCGCACGACCGAAGCGAGTGGGGGCCATGCCGGATTGACGAAGAAAGCGTTCTACAGATCGCAACAGGTGCATGTGTGTCATCTCCAGTTCGAATCGCGATAGGGAAATTCCTATTTCTTATGCAATTTCCTACTTGTCTAGGAATATTCCTATCTGTATTGGATGGTAAATGGACAATCTTTACGCCCGGGAGTTTCTCGACCGGCTCATTCATGAGCGCCGGGAAAATTATGGCGCGTTGTCGCGGCTTATCGGCCGCAACCCGGCTTATATTCAACAATATATCAAGCGCGGAAGCCCTAGAAAGCTGGATGAGTCGGACCGCCGGACGCTGGCGCGCTATTTTGGCGTGGACGAACAATCGCTGGGTGGTCTGGCGGACGCGCCTGCGTCAGCATCGCCTGTGCGGAAAGGCGGGGCGGCGGTAAGGGGCATGGTGCTGGTGCCGCAATATGATCTGGGCGCGTCGGCGGGGGGCGGGTCGCTGGACCAAAGCGAACGGCCCGCCGGACGCATGGCGTTTGAGGAAAAATGGCTGCGCGATCTGGGCGCGAATCCTTCGGGCCTGTCGATGATCCGGGTAGATGGGGATTCGATGGCGCCGACTCTGTCGCATGGCGACGATATTCTTGTCGACCGGATGGACGGCGCCGCGCGGTTGCGCGATGGCATTTATGTGCTGCGCCTCGATGATGTGCTGATGGTGAAGCGAGTGGCGCTTGGCCTTTCTAAAGACCGCTTTTCAGTGCGCAGCGACAATCCCAACTATCCCGATTGGGAGGACGTCGATCCCGCCCTTGTCGATGTGATCGGTCGGGTGATCTGGGCAGGGCGCAAGGTTGGGTGACGCAGGACAGCTTGCGAATTTGCATTGCGTTCGCCACATAGGCAGCATGACGACACCGCCCCTTAAAGCCGCCATCATTCCCGTGACGCCGTTGCAGCAGAATTGCACGTTGTTGTGGTGCACCGCCACCAACAAGGCGGCTTTTGTCGATCCGGGCGGTGACCTTGACCGATTGAAAGCGGCGGCGAAGCAGCAGGGTGTGGAGATCGAAAAGATCCTCATCACCCACGGCCATATCGACCATTGCGGTGAAGCCGGTACGCTGGCGAAGGAGCTGGGTGTACCCATCGAGGGACCGCATGAAGCGGATCGGTTCTGGATTTCCCGGCTTGATGAAGATGGCCGCAATTACGGCGTCAATGGCAAGGTGTTCGAACCGGACCGCTGGCTGCACGACGGGGAAACCGTGACAGTCGGCAATCTGACGCTGGATGTGATCCACTGTCCGGGGCACACGCCGGGGCATGTGGTTTTCCACCATGCGCCGTCACAGTTGGCGATCGTCGGCGATGTCCTGTTCCAGGGGTCGATCGGGCGCACCGATTTTCCGCTGGGCAATCATCAGGACCTGATCGACGCGATCACATTGAAACTATGGCCGCTGGGCGGAGAGACGACATTCGTGCCCGGCCACGGTCCCATGAGCAATTTTGCGCATGAACGGCAAACCAATCCCTTTGTCGCCGATCGCGTGACGGGCATCGCATGATTATACGTGCACGCCCATCATCGACGGCAGGGCGGGCTGTGGCGAGGTATAGGCGGAATAGAGGGCGACCACGGCAAGGCTAATCAGAGTCAGCCACGAAATCATGATGCCAGCCCCCCGCAATTTCGATGCAAAGTCCTTGTCCATGCCAAAGGCGTGCAGGACGCGGCCGACGATATAGGCGAGTGCGACCAGCCACAGCCAAGTGGAACTGCCCCGCGCCATTTCGATCAGACCCATGAGAATCACCACGAAAGGGGTATA
>JAENVZ010000252.1 GCA_016650315.1 Alphaproteobacteria bacterium
AACAGGGCCGTCCCAATGCGAATATGGGTCGCACCCAGCATGACAGCACTTTCACAATCGCCCGACATCCCCATACTGAGCCCAGCAAGGCCATGGTCGCGCGCGATCTTCGCCAGCAGCGCGAAATAGGGTGCGGCTTCGACATTGGCGGGCGGGACGCACATCAGGCCCGCCAGAGGAATCCCTGTATCCCGTGCGCCAGCGATTAAAGCCGACAGATCGGCAATAGCGCAACCGCCCTTTTGTGGTTCATCACCAATATTGACCTGAATGAAACAGAGCGGACGGCGACCTGCCTTATCCATGGCCCGGGCAAGCGCGGTGAGCAGCGATGGACGATCAAGCGAATGGATGAAGTCAAACAGAGCGACCGCCTCTTCCGCCTTGTTCGATTGCAGTTGGCCGACCAGATGCAACATGATGTCTGGGTAGGCGTCGCGCAGAACAGGCCATTTCTCGTGCGCTTCCTGTACCCGATTCTCGCCAAATATTTTCTGCCCTGCATGGATCAACGGCGCAATGTCATCGGCGCCTTGCGTCTTGGAAATGGCGATAAGAACAATGTCTTCACCCTTGCGCCCTGCATCGCGCGCCGCCCGGTCCACCCGATCGTGAATGCGCGCCAGACGTTGCGCCGCTGCATTATCGTTGCTTTCACCAGTCATAACGGCTGCTATAGGCAGAGCAATGCCGTGCCACCAGTCCCGAAATACTGCGAAAATGCATTTGCCTCACCTTTGGTTGATGAGCGATGAGCGCGTCGGCGATGAAGCGCTGTTGGCAGCGGTCAAACGCCTGCCGCGTGGCGCAGGGGTCATTTTCCGACACTATAGCCTATCCTCATTGGAACGGCAGTCGTTGTTCCATCAGGTTCAAGGCATCACGCGACGTCGAAAGCTGATGTTGATTGTCGCAGGGTCAGAACGACTGGCACTCGCATGGAAGGCAGATGGGTTCCACGGCAGGACAGGACACAAGCGTCATTGCCGCCATTTGGTCCAGACCGCTCCAGTCCACAATCCGACCGAAATCCGTAAGGCCGAGCGTTCGGGCGCGCACCTCTTGCTCTTGTCCCCGCTCTTCCCCACGCGTTCACATCCACACGCCACCGGGGTGGGTCGGATACGCTTTGCCTTTTTTGCGCGACAGGCGCGACGACCTGTCATTGCATTAGGCGGGATGACAGCAACACAGGAAAAAATACTGCGGCAGTTAAAGGCTTATGGTTGGGCCGCAATCGATGGTTTGAGCAAAACCCCGAATAACTCGGAATGAAATGCCGTCAGATGCCCTCTCCACTGAGGCGAAGGCAAATCATGTCGAGTTGATCCAGATTAGAATAGCCCAGAGTCAGCGTTCCACCATTGGCCTTGTGATGAATCTGGACATGAAGCCCCAGCAAGTCAGAGAGATGTTGTTCAAGCGCGGTCAGGTCGGCATCATCCCTACGCGGCGGCTTTGGCGGAGCCTTGCCCCCCGCACGTGCCGGTTTCGCCTGTTTCGCCAGCTTTTCTGTTTCCCGGACCGACAGGCCCTTTTCTACCACGATCCGCGCCAAGGCTTCGCAATCAGCAGCGCCAATCAAAGCGCGGGCGTGTCCCATATTAAGCTCCCCGCGCATCACCATATATTGCACCTGGGATGGCAGATCGAGCAACCGCATCAGGTTCGCCACATGGCTGCGCGACTTGCCGACAAGGCGACCCAGCGCATCCTGACTATGGCCGAATTCGGCGATCAGTTTGCGATAGGCCTCCGCCTCCTCAATAGGATTGAGGTCTTCGCGCTGAATATTTTCAATAAGCGCAATTTCCAGCGTTTCAGTATCGCTGAAATCACGGACGATGGCAGGTATGCGATGCAATTGCGCACGTTGCGCCGCACGCCAGCGACGCTCACCTGCAACAATCTGATATCCCCTGCCCAGCGGTCGGACAATGATGGGCTGGATAACACCGCGCCGTGAAATGCTGTCGGCGAGTTCAGCCAGAGCATCGGCATCAAAATGTCGCCGCGGCTGTTCAGGGTGCGGTGAAATCATTGAAATATCAATACTTTGTACCGATTTCCCGTTCGATCCAGGTGCCGTTCCGACGGGTTCTTCCCGTGCCACATCGCCCAATAGTGCATTAAGGCCCCGTCCAAGCCCTGTAACCCGGCGCAGCGGCTTTGCCGCCTTTTCGGGCGTATCGTCCAAGTCACTCATGCGGCAATATCCTGCGCGGGAGGCAGCCGGCCGATCAGCTCGCGCGCCAATTGCATATAAGCCTCAGACCCGGAACAGCGATAATCGTAAATGAGTGCTGGCAAGCCGTGGCTGGGCGCTTCGGACAGGCGCACATTGCGCGGAATGACGGTATCGAACACCACATTGCCAAGGCACGCGCGCACATCGTCCGACACCTGTTCCGTCAAACGGTTGCGCCGGTCGTACATGGTGAGGGCGACCCCCATGATGGAAAGGTTCGGATTGAAACGACCACGAATCCGCTCGACCGTTTGCAGCAACTGACTCAGCCCTTCCAACGCAAAAAATTCGCATTGCAGCGGCACCAGTAAGGATTGCGCCGCGACCATCGCATTGATGGTCAACAGTCCAAGTGACGGTGGGCAATCAATCAGGCAAATATCCCAGCGTCCCTTGGGAGCCTGCGACAACGCCTGATCGAGCCGATGGGTGCGCTCCTCATAATCGATCAGTTCGATTTCCGCCCCCGACAGATCTTGAGTCGACGGCACGATGTCGAGATGAGGAACGCGCGTTGCGACAATCGCTTCGTCCAGACTGCATTCACCGGTAAGCAGATGATAGCTGGACCAATTGCGCTCGGCCTGGCCAATGCCCAGACCCGTCGATGCATTGCCCTGCGGATCAAGATCGACCAGCAACGTCTTCCACCCCGTCGCGGCCAGCGCAGTGGCTACATTGATTGCCGTTGTGGTTTTACCCACGCCGCCCTTCTGGTTTGCAACTGCCAAGCGTATCATTTCTTGCCCCTTTTCCGGACTGACCGGCTCACCAAAATAGCGCTCTCCAGATCAGTGACGCTTGGTTCCACGTGAAACAGCCCCTGCCATTCAGGGCGCACCTGTTGTAATTCATTCTGGCAATTTTTGCCCTTCGGCAAAAGCCAAATCGTTCGATCGCCGGAAAATCTGACCGCTTTTTCAAACAATCTGTCCAACGGAGCGAAGGCGCGGGCACTAATGACCGAAACCGGGACAGTTGCATCAAGGGATTCCAGACGCAAACCGCGCACGATCGCATTGGTCAATCCCAGCTCAGCGATGACATGATTCAGAAACGCGATACGTCCCTTGCGCAATTCGACCAGCTCCACGCGCCAACCACTCAGGATACTGATGACGATACCTGGCAAACCTGCGCCCGATCCAAGGTCAAGCCAGATGCCGTCATCATTATCCGGTGCATGACGTAGGAGTTGAGCGCTATCAACAATGTGGCGTGCCCAGACATGATCACGGGTCGATGCGGCAATCAAATTTTGCTGCTGCATTCCTTCCAGCAGCAGCGCAACATAGCCCGCCAGTCGATCCATTGTTTCACGTGAAACACCAAAATCATCCAACCAAGCCTTCGCGTCTTCCTCGGTCACGCGGCTTTCCGTCTCACGTGAATCAGGATAGCGGCAAGAGCGGCCGGTGTGATGCCACGAATGCGCCCAGCCGCAGCAAGCGTTTCGGGTCGCGCTGTATCGAGGCGTTCGATCATTTCGATCGATAAGCCAGCGACGGCGCGATAATCAAAGGACGCTGGAATGCCGACAGCCTCATTCGCATGGAGCGCTCGGATTTCCGCCTCCTGCCGCTCAAGATAAGGCGCATAGTGCGCGTCCTCGAAAATTTCATTGCGCAGATCGATCGGCAGATCGGCCATCTCTGGAACGAATTCCAAAAGTTGCGCCAGCCCAACTTCCGGGAAGCGCGCCCATTCAAACAGCGAACGGCGTGATCCGTCTTGCCGAACCATGCAACCACGTTTCATCATTTCCGATGCCGTTATCACCTGGCCCAACTGCGCCTCAATGGCGGATCGAGCCGCAACCCGATCTTCAAACCATACGCGACGTTGTTGAGCGATCACGCCATGCGCAATGCCTAGCCCAGTCAGCCTGGTACCGGCATTGTCAGCACGCAGACGCAACCGATATTCCGCTCTGGCGGTTAACATGCGATATGGTTCTGTGACTCCCTGCAAAGTCAGATCGTCGATCATCAC
>JAENVZ010000253.1 GCA_016650315.1 Alphaproteobacteria bacterium
CGCAAGGAAGAATTGCTGGTCGAAAAAGACAAGCTTTCCAAAATGTGGGTCCTTCGCCGCATCCTTATGCAGATGGGCACCATCGACGCCATGGAATTCCTGCTGGACAAGATGAAGGACAGCAAGACCAACGAAGATTTCTTCGATAGCATGAACCAGTAAGAGCGGAGCGCGTTAGCCTGTCATGATCGATTTCATCACAGCTGGTGCTGTAGCGGCAGCCTCAATTGGAACTCCCGCTGAAATCTGGGCTAGTATTGTCCATGATTTCACCCATTTGGATAATCCTGCAGCGATGGCGGCCTTTGGTCAGGTCTTGCTGATCGACCTTATGCTGGCAGGGGATAACGCCATTATCGTCGGCGCGCTGGCGGCTGGTCTGCCAACGGATCAACGGCGCAAGGTCATCCTGATCGGCATCGGCGCGGCACTGGCTCTGCGTATTGTCTTTGCGTTGGTCGTAAGCGTGCTGATGGGTGTGGTTGGCTTGATCCTGGCGGGTGGCCTGTTGTTGCTGTGGGTCGCATGGAAAATGTGGCGCGAATTGCATCCGGCGGGCCAAAGCCCCGGATCACCCGAGATCAGGGGGGATGAACACAGTGGTCTTCGTCCCGCCAAGAGCTTCGCCGCAGCCGCCTGGGCCGTTGCGGTTGCCGACGTTTCCATGTCTCTGGACAATGTTCTGGGCGTTGCAGGCGCAGCGCGGGCGCACCCCGGAATTCTGATTATCGGCCTGCTGCTTTCGGTTGCGCTGATGGGACTCGCTGCGAACGTCATTGCCCAATATATCGAGCGTTACCGCTGGATCGCCTATGTCGGCCTGGCTGTCATACTCTATGTGGCAGCCAAGATGATCTATGACGGAATCGTCGATCATCAGGTCGGGATTCTAACGCTTCTGGTTTGAGTCATCAATACCGTAGACCCCGTCGTAGACCGGCTCTCCAAGGCTTTATGAGCCTCTGCGGCGTAGGCCAGAGAATAGCGTTGTCCAATATGGGAAGTGATGACGCCACGCTGGATTCGGTCGAACAAGCGTTCACCCATATGGTGATATTCCTCATCCGTTTCGATGTAGTTGAAAAGCGTTGGCCGCGTAACGAACAATGACCCCGCCTGAGAGAGGTCGAGAAGCCTGACAGGCGGCACCGGGCCGGATGCATTGCCAAAGCTGATCATCAGTCCCCGCCGTTTCAGCGAGTCGAGCGATGCCGCCCAACTCGCTTTGCCAACGCCGTCAAAGACGGTATCGACGCCTTTGCCGTTCGTGATTTTCCGCACTTCATCCGCGAGTGCTTCAAATGGCCCCGTCAGACTATAATGGGCGCCTGCCTTGCGCGCCAGGTCTGCTTTTGCCGCGGTACCGCTATGGGCGATCACGGTAACGCCCATATCCGTCAGCCATGGCACGAGGATCAATCCTACGCCACCAGCCGCCGCATGAACCAGTGCCGTTTGCCCAGACTGCATTTTCGCGCAGTCCTCGACCAGAAAGCAGGCGGTCATCCCCTTTAGCATCATTGCGGCCGCCATATCGCAGGCTATGGCGTCAGGCAGTTTCAGCACACGTCCTGCCGACAGGATGCGATGGGTGGTATAGCTTCCGTATTGGATATCAACATAGGCTACGCGATCGCCCACACGGACTGTGTCCACGCCACTGCCGACTGCCTCAATGCGTCCTGCCGCTTCATTGCCAAGCCCCATAGGAAGGGGAACAGGATAAAGCCCGCTTCGCACATAGGTGTCGATGAAGTTGAGCCCGATCGCTTCCTGAGCAATCAGAACTTCCCCGGTCCCGGGTAAACCGGGATCGAAATCCTCACGCTCCATAGCCTCTGGTCCGCCCGTCGTTCGGACGACAATGCGCCAGGCTTGATCGGCCATATGGGTTGTTAGCCTAAATGCTGCGCAAAAAAATCGGCAGTCCGCTGATCGGCGAGCCGCGCGCCTGTTTCGTTGCGACGTTTACCGGACTCGGCGGCAAAGCCGTGATCCAGGCCGGGATAGTCGTGCAGCACGACTTTGGGATGGCTGTCCAATCCATCGTGCACCAGTTTTTGCGATTCAGGCGGCACGAAATGATCGGCGGTCGGAATATGCAACATGACAGGATGCGCAATAGCATGGGATTCGCGCAGCAAATTGTCGATCCCTACGCCATAATAACCAACGGATGCGCTGATGTCGGTGCGGGTTGCCGTCATGAAGGCAAGACGACCACCAAGGCAATAGCCGACGCATCCGACTTTGGCGCCGGTATCGATGGCTTTGCGCGCGGCATGGATAACAGCTTCAATGTCCCGAACGCCTACATCCTGGTCGAATTGACCCATCAGTTTCAATGCTGTCTGGAATTCGTCGGGGATGTCGGCATCCAGTTCAACGCCGGGCTCAATTCGCCAAAAAAGATCAGGCGCGTAGGCGAGATAGCCCGCCTTGGCCCATGTGTCACACTTGCTGCGAATGCCGACATTCACGCCGAATATTTCCTGAATGACAATGATCGCTGCCTTGGGTGTGCCTTCGGGCCGAGCAATATAGCAGCCAAAAGCGCTGTCTCCTTCCAGGGTGGGAATGGAAATCATTTCGCTCATGCCGGATCCTTTCCTGATTTCTGACTCGGGGCCATATCGTACTATGTCATGCTTGCGCGGCAGTTCAAACATTTGCGGTATATTGAAAAACTGGCAATTTGCTCAATCTTGCGGCATGAAGGCGACGGGGTTGCCGCAATGCCGCCCTGTTGATACCGGCGGGAGCTAAAAGCGCATGAATGTCACCGTGAACGTGGAATGCACGCCAGAGGAAGCACGGACTTTCCTGGGATTACCCGATGTGTCGCTCATCCATGAAAAATATATTCAAACCATGATGGAAACGATGAATGGATCGAACAGCGTTGAACAAATGGAAAAAATGTTCAGCAATTTTTCGCCCATGATGGGCGATGCCGGAATGCGCCTGTTCCAGCAGATGATGAATATTGGCGTTGGCGGGAGCGGGGGCACCGA
Source organism: Alphaproteobacteria bacterium (assembly GCA_016650315.1). GTDB lineage: Bacteria > Pseudomonadota > Alphaproteobacteria > Sphingomonadales > Sphingomonadaceae > Rhizorhapis. The sequence continues at coordinate 3,015 of JAENVZ010000253.1, forward strand.
TAAATCCGGTAAATGAAACAACAGGCGCGCTGTAAAAGTTGCACGGCATGACGACTGACCACGCCACCATCTTTGCTCTGTCGAGCGGAATGCCGCCTGCCGCCATTGCGATTGTCAGAATCAGTGGCTCGCTGGCTGCCAGGGCCGTGATATCGCTTGCCGGAAAATTGCCGTCGCCACGCCGGGCAAGTGTACGAACACTGCGTCATCCGATGAATGGCGAGCATCTGGATCAGGCATTAATGTTGTGGTTTCCGGGGCCTGATACTGCCACCGGAGAGGATCTTGCCGAATTGCATCTGCATGGCGGCCGGGCGGTGGTTCAAGCGGTTCTTTCCGCATTGGCCGTTCAAGAAGGACTCCGCGAAGCCTTGCCGGGAGAATATACGCGCCGCGCCTTTGAAAATGGCCGGATCGATTTGAGCGAGGCAGAGGGCCTTGCTGATCTGCTCTTTGCTGAAACCGAAGCGCAGCGGCGTAGCGCCATTGCAATGGCAGAGGGACATTTTTCACGGCGGGTCGTGCAATGGCAGTCGGATTTGCTCCATATTTCCGCTTTGGTTGAGGCTGAACTGGATTTTTCGGATGAAGACGACGTACCCGTAGGCGTCGGTAAAGTCGCAGGTGCGCTTGGCAAATTAGTGGCGGAAGTAGAAGGAGAGATGCTTCGCCCAACTGCGGAACGTTTGCGCGATGGTGTGCGCGTGGTATTAGCCGGCCCGCCTAATGCGGGTAAATCGACTTTACTCAATGCATTGGCTGGGCGTGATGCGGCCATTGTGTCTCCCATAGCGGGCACCACCCGGGATCGGATAGAAGTGCCGATTGCCATTGCAGGCCTTCCCTTCCTGTTTACCGACACGGCAGGTTTACGGGAAGAGAGCAGTGATGAGATCGAAGGCATTGGCATAGGCCTTGCCCGCCGCGCCATGGTGGAAGGCGACATCATTCTATGGCTGGGTCCGCCGGAACTATGTCCGCAGGACCTTGTGAATCGGTCGATCAGCATTGTGACGAAATGTGACTTGCCGGGAAAGAATGTTTATCAGGATTCAGATATCGCCTTGTCGGCCCTGACGGGTGCTGGTGTGGATGTGCTCCAAAAGATGCTTGTTGAACACGCGCAGGCTTTGTTGCCGCGCGATGGTGAATACGCGCTCAATAAGCGGCAACGGACGGCGTTGATGCATCTTGGTGATGAACTGGCCGCAGCGATGACGACAAATGACTATCTGGTCGTAGCAGAGCATTTGCGTGCGGCTCGAGGTGCTATTGATGCTGTAACTGGGCGGGCAAGCACTGAAGATATGCTTGACGCGCTCTTTGGATCGTTCTGCATTGGCAAGTGATGTTTCACGTGAAACACTTTTGACCGGAGGAGCCAAAGTAGCTATGAGCGCCACCATGCGGACAATGTTTGACGTGATTGTGGTCGGTGGAGGCCATGCCGGTTGCGAAGCTGCGGCTGCTGCAGCGCGCAAAGGCGCACGCACGGCGCTCGTCAGTTTTTCACGTGAAACAATCGGTGCAATGTCATGCAATCCGGCGATCGGAGGGCTTGGCAAGGGGCATCTGGTTCGGGAGGTCGATGCATTTGACGGCTTGATCGCGCGGGCGGCCGATGCAGGGGCCATTCACTATCGCATGCTCAATAGCAGCAAGGGGGCCGCGGTGCAGGGTCCGCGCGTCCAAGCGGATCGCAAGCGTTACAAGGCGGCCATCCATGATTTGCTCGATAGGCAACAGGGGTTGGAGATCATCGAAGCCGAAGTCGCCGCACTGGATATGAGTGACGGGCGGGTTACTGGTTTGCGCCTTGCCGATGGATCGGTTCTATCGGCGTCATCGGTTGTGCTGGCGACCGGAACATTTCTGAACGGCAAGCTGTTTCGTGGTGAAGACGTCACTGCCGGAGGGCGCACAGGTGAGCGTGCGGCGGTGCCGCTCGGCCAGCAGCTTCGGGTAGCTGGACTGCCTATCGGGCGGTTGAAGACAGGAACGCCACCACGCATCGATGGGCGCACCATCAATTGGGCTGCACTTCCAGAACAGCCATCGGACAGTGACGGCTGGACAATGTCGGCGCTGACGGTGCGGCGGCCCTTGCCCCAGATATTTTGCGCGATCACCCGGACCAATGAACGCACGCACGACATTATTCGATCTGGCCTCGATCGCTCGCCGCTGTTCAGCGGGGCTATCGAGGGGAAGGGGCCGCGCTATTGTCCCTCCATCGAGGACAAAATTTTCCGGTTCGGGGACCGAGATGGCCATCAGATCTTTCTGGAGCCCGAAGGGTTGGACAATCATCTGGTCTATCCCAATGGCATCAGCACATCGCTACCCGTCGATGTTCAGGAGGACATGATACGCAGCATGGCCGGACTGGAGGCGGCAAAGATCGTCGTTCCCGGTTATGCCGTCGAATATGATCATATCGATCCGCGCGCACTCGATAGCAGTATGGCCGTGCGTAACATTCCCGGTCTTTATTGCGCAGGTCAGATCAACGGCACGACCGGCTATGAAGAGGCGGCAGCGCAGGGGCTTGTGGCGGGTATCAATGCTGCGGCTTTTGCGCGGGAAGAAGAAGCGCTGATCCTTGACCGGGTCAGCAGCTATATTGGCGTGATGATCGACGATCTGAC
>JAENVZ010000254.1 GCA_016650315.1 Alphaproteobacteria bacterium
GGCTGGTCTGTTTCCCTGCGCTTTTATTGTGACACCATGTCGCCAACCTTTTTGATTCCCATGGGGATGGCCACGTTATTGATCCTGGGGCTAAAGGCCCTGCTGACGGATGCTCGCCTGACCAATCGGCTGGCCATCATTGCGCTGGCAGGTGCAGGGGCGCTGATTGCGTTGTCGTTGAGCGGGCGGGAATGCATGGCCGGGCCGTTTGAAACGCTTGATCCTCTGGTCTATCGTCTCTGGTACCTGAAAGTCAGCGAAGGGCTTCCCATCTGGGATCAGAAAGCCACGACCATATTCATGATTCTTGTGGCGCCGATATGGGGTGTTGCGGGATATGCGCTTGCCATTCGAGCCCAGAAAGATGCCGAAAAACGGGCGCAGTGGGTCGAGGCGTTGTTTCTGGCGCTGGGGGCTTTCACGCTCTCCATTCTGGTCATGCGGGCGATGTCGGTCGCCCATCTTTTCATGCTTCCCGGCAATGTCTGGTTGTTCCTGACCGGCATGGCCAGGGCGCGGACATTGCACCGGGTATCGATGCGAGTAATTGCGTCGGTTGCGACCGTAGTTTTGATTCCCGCTTTGCCGACGGCTTTGCTTGCCAGTGCTTTCTCTCGAGAATCGGAAGCGGGCCATGTTTCGCAAAAGGTGCTGGCGCAATGCACGACGGCGACAGGGTTGCGGGATCTTGCCGCCTTACCGCCTGCGACGCTGTTTGCGCCTCTCGATATTGGGCCGTATCTGCTGGTCCATACCCATCATCGCGTCATCGGGACGGCTCACCACCGCAATCAGCATGCCATGGCGACAGTCATCACGGCCTTTATGAGTGTGGAACCAGAAGCCCGGAAAACGGTCATGGGCAGTGGCGCGGACTATCTGGTCTATTGCACGCAAAAATCCGAAATAGACCAATATGTGAAGCATGCCCCCAATGGTCTTGCGGCCCGACTGGAAGCGGGTCAGGTCCCGATCTGGCTTCAGCCTGTCCCCATGCAGCAGGGAAAAATCATTCGGGTCTATCGCATCATGCGTTAAGTGACCGTTGACTGAAACAGCATTGCCGCACCGTTCATGCAAAAGCGCTTGCCCGTTGGTTTGGGGCCATCATCGAAGACATGACCCAGATGCCCGCCGCAGCGCCGACAAAGCACTTCCGTGCGTGGATAGCCGATGACATAGTCTGTGGTGGTGCGCACCGCATTGGGCAGGGGTTTCCAGAAGCTGGGCCAGCCAGTGCCGCTGTCATATTTGGTGGTTGATGAAAAAAGCGGCAGGCGGCAGCCCGCGCACAGGAACAGCCCTTTGCGATGCTCCTTGTTCAAAGGGCTGGAATAGGGGCGCTCGGTCGCGGCGCGGCGCAGCACGGAAAATTGCTGTGGCGTCAGGCGCTTTTTCCATTCCTCGTCGCTCAGGGTGAGTTCGAATGTTTCCTTCGCCTCTGTCGTATCGCCGAACATACGGAAACCCGCAATGCCGGTGGCGGCGAGCAGGCCGGTCGATCCGATCAGGGCGCGTCGTGATATGTGCATCATCCCTCTCATTCGCGTGGGCAGTATAGAGGGTTACATCTGAACCCGCGATGCACGGCCAGCAAGGCGTTTGAGCAAAGGCAGTCGTTTGGCCCTTTTGCCACTACCGGATTTCAGTACATTGCGCCGGAACAGGCTCACGCCCAGGCGGATGATGACCCCGACGCAGAAAATCTGCCACGGGATTGCGACCAGATGAGGCCAGATGGCGGGTGATTGGGCGGCACGGGCGATCATGGTGAAGGGCGAGCTCAAGGGAAAGATCGCGGCCACGATTTCGGCGGGCTGGCCAGGTTTGTTGACCGCATAGGAGGCAAGAAAGAAGACCACCACCTGCCCCATGGTGACGGGCATGGACAGGGTCTGCACTTCCCGGACGGTCGATGCCTGCGCGCCGATGCCGATGAAAAGCGCGCCAAGCAGGGAATAAGCCATGGCGAAATAGATGACCCCGAGAGCAATGAAGACCGGCCAGCCGACCGCAGGCGGGGGTAATAGCGATGTAAAGCCGAACGATGCGAAATAGATGATGAGGGCGGTGCCACCCCAGATGGAAATACCGACCAGCGACATAGCGAGCATCGCCATCAGCTTGCCGATGAAAATCGCGTCGATGGGGACAGCCGCGGCCAGTATTTCAATGATCTTGTTCGTTTTTTCTTCGACAAGGTTGGACAGCACCATGCCGGCCAGCAGCATGGTGAGGAGGAAGAGCAGCACCTGTGCCGCACGACCGGTCAGCAATCGCGCCTGTTGCTGCACGCCCTGACTGCGGGCGATAGCCCGGGTTTCCAGGCGGATTTCGGGAAGGGTCGTACCGGCCCGCGCGGTGCTGATGAGCAGGGAGATGTCACCCTCCATCCGGCGAATTTCGCCTTTCTGTCCCGTCAGCACGGGTTGTTCCAATGTCCCTGACAAGACAGCGGTGACGCTGTCCTTGCGTTGATTCAGCATGGCATCGGTGCTGCTAGCGGGCGCACCTTCCCTTAATTGGGGTAGGGCGTTGGTCCCAAGCTGGCTTGTGAGGCGATCATGCGCACCACGCAACGCCTGCATATCGGGCGCTGTCATCAGGACGCCGATGACCGGCCGTTTCTCGTCGCCCGTCATATCCTGCCCCAAATGTCCCGCGAGCACGCCGATCACGACGGGAAACAAGGGGCCAAGCAGGAAGAAAATGAAGGCTTTGGAGAAAATAACCGCCGTAAAATCCCGCCGGGCGATGACAAAGGCGGCGCGCAGCAACTCTTTCATGCCGCATCCTCCTGTTCCGGCGCGCCCATTTCGCGCACCACCGCTTCCCCCGCGATGGCGACGAAGGCGTCGTGCAGGCCGGGGCGTTCAATGGCGAGCGCTTCAATCCCCGCATTGTTTTCTACCAGCGCCTTCAACAATGGTTCGATTCCCACGTCAGGCAGCGTGAAATGCCAGACATTGCCATCGGCGCGGGTGTCGGGGGGAAGGGCAGCACGCCAAGGCCCATCGGTCCGCCGGGTTTCCAGACGAACCTGCGGACGCAACCGGTCGCGGGCGTCCGACACCCGCCCTTCGAACCGGATCTTGCCATTGGCGACAATGGCGATGCGTTCGCACAATCGTTCGGCATGGGCGATGACATGGGTGGAAAAAATGATGGTGACGCCATCGGCTGCCTTGCGTTGGATCATCTGTTCAAGCTTGCCCTGATTGATCGCGTCCAGCCCGGAAAATGGTTCATCCAGAACGATGAGGCGCGGTTCATGCACAATGGCGCCCAGCAATTGCACCGTCTGCGCCATGCCCTTGGACAAGGTCCTTATGGGCTTGTCCACCGCAGCGCCCAGTCCGTGTTCGGTCATCAACGCCCGCCCGCGCTTGCGCCCCTCTGCCAATGGCAGGCCGCGCAACGCCCCCATGAAGGCAATGGCGTCATAGGCTTTCATGGACGGATAAAGCCCGCGCTCTTCTGGCAGATAACCGACCTGGCGCACCATATCGAGCGGCTTTTTCGCGCCCAGCAAACGGCGCGTGCCCGCATCGGGATCGATAATGCCCAGCAATATGCGGAGCAAAGTCGTCTTGCCCGCGCCATTGGGACCCAACATGCCGTAGATGCTGCCCTTGGGAACAGCTATGTCGACGCCATCCACCGCGCGGAAGGAGCCGAAATCCTTGACAAGCCCATGTGCTTCAACAGCATAGGGCGTTTGCATGTCGTCCCCTGTCATCGGGGGCAGGATAGTCGCGCCATATGACAAGACAAGGTGAAAATATCGAACAGCGCATCAAGGCGCAGGCGGAGGTGCTGGGTTTTGCCGATTGCGCCATCGCGCGCGCCGATGCTGCGCCGCGAACCGCCGAGCGGCTTGCCCAATGGCTGTCGGAAGGGCGGCATGGCGATATGATCTGGATGGAAGAACGCGCGGCGCAGCGCGGGTCGCCGCAGGGGCTGTGGCCCGACGTGCGATCGGTCATCATGCTGGGCATGAGCTATGCCCCTGCGGGCGATCCGCTGGCGCTGGAGGCGGCGCGGGATGTTGGCCGCATTTCGGTCTATGCGCAGGGGCAGGATTATCATGACGTCGTCAAAAAAGGCCTGAAGGCCCTTGCCCGCTGGATGATTGATGAAGCGGGCGGGGAATTGAAGGTGTTCGTCGATACCGCGCCCGTCATGGAAAAACCACTGGCCGAAGCGGCGGGGCTTGGCTGGCAGGGCAAGCACAGCAATCTGGTCAGCCGCACGCATGGAAGCTGGCTGTTTCTTGGCGCGATCTATACGACGCTGGATCTGTCGCCCGACAAGCCGGGGCATGACCGTTGCGGCAGTTGCGATGCCTGTCAGCGGGTCTGCCCCACCGATGCCTTTCCCGCGCCCTACCGTGTCGATGCGCGCAAATGCATTTCCTACCTGACCATTGAGCATAAGGGACCAATTCCGGTCGAATATCGCGCCGCCATCGGCAACCGGATCTATGGCTGCGATGACTGTCTGGCGGTGTGTCCCTGGAACAAGTTTGCCGACAGCGCGGCAGCGAACAGGGCGTTTCTGGGCCGCCCGGAACTGGCAGCGCCCGCACTGTCGGATTTGCTGGCGCTGGACGATGCAGACTTCCGCACGGTGTTTGCAGGTTCTCCGATCAAGCGAATCGGCCGCGACCGGATGGTGCGCAATGCAGCGATTGCGGCGGGGAACAGTGGCAACGCCGGATACATGGCACAATTACAACAGCTTATGGGAGACGAGAGCGAGGTCGTGCGCGATGCAGCGGGATGGGCGCTGGAACAGTTGCCGGTGCGATAAATATCAGTCAGTTCGCCCGCAGTGACTGGATACATGCCGCTGCGTCGGTGTCATTGCCATTGGTCAACCGGGTATCGATATGCGTGACGACCGGCTCTTTCTTCTTGCCCGTTATATAGAGATAGGCGTCAAGAACACAGCGGCCATTGGTGAATTGCAATTTGCGCACGGTACGCTCGCGTACATCAAGGCGGGGCTGCCCGAACATCGCAATCAATTGGCGGGCGTCCGTTCCTGCAATCCCTTCGGGCGCGCTGCCATAATAGGCTGCGCTGCGCATGGGTGGCGGCGGGGCGCTGCTCACTGCCGCAGGCCCACCGCAGCCGGACAGCAGCAAGGTCAGTGAAAAGGTCGCGGCGGCAATACGAAAATCCATCATCGCGCTTTCTTTGCGCGACACCGCCCGCAGGGTCAATCGCGCATTGCATCGCCGGGATGGGCCGTTTAGGCGGAAAGATATGTTGCCAGTCATCGGAATGAAAAGGACATGATGTGACGCAAGCCCGCCTGGATATTGTTGCTGTCGGCAACGCCATCGTCGATGTGATTACTCAGGCGGACGACGCCTTTCTGGCCAGTCATGCGCTTGCCAAGGGCGGGATGCAGCTGATCGATGCGGAAACGGCGGAGCTGCTCTACAGCAACATGGGCGCAGGATTGGAAATCAGCGGTGGATCGGCCGCCAATACATTGGCCGGGATGGCGGCGTTGGGTATGAAATGCGGTTTTATCGGCCAGGTGCGCGACGATCAGTTGGGCAGTGTGTTCGCGCATGACATCCGTGCGCTGGGCATCCACTATATGACCCCGGTGCGGACGGAAGAGCCGCCAACGGCGCGTTGCCTGATTATGGTCACACCCGATGCGCAGCGCACGATGAACACGTTTCTGGGCGCATCGCAATTTCTGCCCGCGTCCGCGCTTGACCCCGGATTGATTGCTTCGGCCCGGATGCTGTATCTGGAGGGTTATCTCTGGGATCCCGAAGAACCGCGCGCGGCGATGAAATCAGCCATCGACATTGCCCGCAAGGCGGGGCGAGAGGTTGCCTTTACCCTGTCCGACAATTTCTGCATCGACCGTCACCGCGATGATTTTCAGGCGCTGATCCACAATGGTGACATCGATGTCCTGTTCGCCAATGAAGGCGAGATTCAATCGCTCAACCAGATCGCGGATTTCGAAAAGGCCGTTGCCGCAACAGCGGGCAAGGTTCGCACGCTGGTGGTGACGCGCAGCGAAAAGGGCGCGATCGCGATTCAGGACGGTGTACGGTATGAAGTTTTCGCCGCGCCGGTCGAACAGGTCATTGATACCACAGGCGCGGGCGATCTTTTCGCAGCGGGTTTTCTGAGCGGCTATCTGAGCGGTCGTTCGGTCGAGACCAGCATTGCTATGGGTTCGATCGCTGCCGCAGAGGTTATCTCCCATTATGGCGCGCGACCGGAAATCGACTTGCAGAGGCTGTTGGCGGAAAAACTGGGCTGATCGGTGGTTCTTTGGCAAGGCTGCTGTTGGGTTATGGCGGATGTTAGCCCCGTTTGGTTCGAGTAGCCTTCGAGCAAAGTCGAGAAGGCTACTCGAACCAAACGGGGTAGGGAATGGCAATAGCCCAGCCTGATCAGGCGGCCTTGGCCTGTTTTGCGCGTTCGATAGCTTCCAACACAATGTTGCGGGCTTCGTCGGCATTGCCCCAAGTGCCGATTCGAACCCATTTCTTTTCTTCCAGATCCTTGTAATGGGTGAAGAAATGCTCGATCTGCTGCATCACGATGGAAGGCAGATCCTTCCGCTCGCCGACATCGGTATAATAAGGGAAGGTTGAATCTACCGGCACGCAGATCAGTTTTTCGTCGCCGCCTGCTTCATCTTCGAGATTCAGCACCGCAATCGGACGCGCACGCACGACACAGCCGGGTACGAAGGGGGAGCGCGCGATCACCAGCGCGTCCAGCGGATCGCCATCGGGTGACAGCGTGTGCGGCACAAAGCCGTAATTGGCGGGATAGCGCATGGGCGTGTGCAAAATGCGATCGACGAACAGGGCGCCCGATTTCTTGTCGAATTCATATTTGACGGGTTCGCCGCCAACGGGAACCTCGATGATGACATTCAGGCTGTTGGGCGGATCGTCGCCGATCGGGATCAAGTCGATGTTCATTTCAAGCAAATCCTGTCTGTAACATTAGCTGGCTGCCTTTAGCAGCATGTCGATGCCGCCTTCACCCTCGCCTATTTTTTGCCCACCTACTTTTTGCAGGTGCGGATAGACCAGTCCGCCCGAATAATCGAGGTTTATGTTACGATATTTATCGCCCGACCGCACCAGCAGGGCAATTGGACCTTTGCCACCCTTGTTGTCACTGACCGCCAGCTTGATTCGTTCTGGCGAAAACGCGGTGCCGATAACCGCGACCACATTCATGCCGACGGCAAGACCCGCGTTGAAGGCAGGGCTGTCCCAGATGACGGCGGTGACTTCGCCGCTTTTTGACAGGTTGAAGCCAGGGCCATAGCTGAGGTCGACCGAGCCGGAGCGGTCCTCGGCATTTTTGACGGTGCTGTTGGGCGTGCTGGTATAGACCAGCGTATAGCCGCCCTTGGTAATGCCGTCCTTGGGCGCCTGCGTGGAGGTGTCATCGATGCGCTTGCGTAGAAAACCTGCCCAGTCATAGGGCGCGATGGCGTTCAGCGCCTGCGCCACATCGTCGGAATTATAGGTTTTGACGCCCCAGTCCCCGTCACGGCCGCCGAAAAAGAGCTTGGCGAAATCATCGAGGGATTTCTTGCCGCCGGAAAGCTGTCGCAGCAGGCTGTCGGCTTCCAGCCAGATGAGCAGACCCTCATTATAATAATCCTCGGACCGCTGCCAGCTTGCCCACGGCTTTGGGCGGCGGGCGGCGATGATCGGATCGTGCGTCGTATCTTGCAGCGGACGCCATGACCGGCCAACGCGCTGATCGAGGCCTGCGGCAATCGCGGCGAAGGCGTCAAGCGTTTCATCCTTGCTGTAAAGCCCCGAACGTGCGCCCAGCACATAGCCCCAGAATTGCGTCTGTCCTTCATAGACCCACAGCAGATTGTCCTGCATGGGCGTGCTGAAATCCGGGGTCCACAGGTCGTCGGGCCGACGATATTTGCCGTTCCAGCTATGGGTCATTTCATGGGGGAGCAGATTGCGGCGACCCGGTCCTTTGGCCCAATCCGTGAAATATTCGGGTTCCACGCCATTTTCAGAACTGCGGTGATGTTCCAGGCCAATGCTGCCCATCTGATTGGTCAGCGACAGCAGAAAGTCATAATGGTCGAAATGCTCCGTGCCGAACAGGGCGCGGGCTTGCATCACCAGCCGCTTGTGCGCGTTGATCTGTTCGGGCGTGGCGACCAGAAAACGCGCCTCGTCGGCGACGATGTTGAGCGTCACCTTGGGTGACAGGTCGATGCGCCTGAAATATTTCCCCGCGAAAACCGGCGAATCGACCAGTGTGCCATAATCGGTTGCCTCATAGGTGATGACCGCGCCTGACGTGCTGGCCGCACGCAGCGCGGTCGCGGCCTGCCAGCCTGCGGGATAGGTGACGCTCGCCTGCACCGGGATATTGCGGACATAATAGCCCGCCGGATAGAGCGACACCGACGGCCATTGCAGGTTCAGCATGGCAGGCGTCATGACGATGCGGCCCTGGTCTTCATCGGTGGCCGATACGAACTGAAAGGCGATCGACAGTTCGCGCGCGCCCTCCGGCACGGAAAGATGGAACGCATAGACGTTCAGTGGATCACGGGTCCAGCGGACCGGCTTTCCGTTCGCGCTGATGACAAGGCCCGTAAGTTTTTCGATCTGGCCACGTGGGGCATGGGTGCCTGGCAACCATTGTGGATAAAGCAGGGTGAGCGGTCCGGAACTGGCAACCGGGATGATCTGCTTCACCCGAAAGATATTCTGCACCGTGTCGGTCGCATCGACCATCAACCGCATTGTGCCGGGATAGGGTATGTCGCGGGCAAGGGGCACGGCATTGATGACGGGCAGCGCGGACGCTTTGCTATTTTGAATAGTGGTGGGGGAGGAAATGTCCTTTTGCGCCATGACCGGAGGGCTTGCGAAAAGAAAAAGCATGGCGGCTGAGGCAATGACCGGCTTTTTGGGCATGATTTATTTCTCCGGTTCGGATCATGGGGATCAACATGACGGGTGCAACTGCGTCCGTCCAGACCGATGCTTTCTCTTTGACAGGATGGAAGCTGCACTTTCCGTTTTGCGAAAATCCCGCTAGAGGGCGCTTCCATGGCCAGAATAGAGACACCCCGCCCGATCCGCGGCACACAGGACATGATCGGTGAGACGCAGGCGCGTTTCGCACATGTGATCGCGGCCTTTGATCGCGTGCGCCGCCTTTACGGTTTTCAGCGGGTCGAAGTGCCGGTGTTCGAGGCGACGGCGGTGTTTGCGCGCTCGCTGGGCGAAACCACTGATGTGGTGGCGAAGGAAATGTACACCTTTCCCGACCGTGGCGGCGACAGCTTGACCCTGCGCCCGGAATTCACCGCCGGGATCGCGCGAGCGTATCTGACCGAAGGCTGGCAGCAATTTGCGCCGCTGAAAATCGCGGCGTCCGGCCCGGTCTTTCGCTATGAACGCCCGCAAAAGGGGCGTTTTCGTCAGTTTCATCAGATCGATGCTGAAATCATCGGCGCGGCCGAACCGCTGGCCGATGTCGAATTGCTGGTCTTTGCCGACCAGGTGTTGCGCGAGCTGGGCGTATCGGACGGCGTGACGCTGCAACTCAACACGCTGGGCGACGCGGAAACGCGCGATGCGTGGCGTGCAGCTCTGGTCGAACATTTCGAGGCGCACCGGGCGGACCTGTCGGAAGACAGCATCGACCGCCTTGCGCGCAATCCGCTGCGCATATTGGACAGCAAGGACCCGCGCGACCGCCCGGCGGCGGACAGCGCGCCGGACATCGACGCTTATCTGACGCCAGAAACCGCCGATTTCTTCGCCAAGGTAACGGAAGGTCTGGACGCAGCGGGTGTCACATGGACCCGCAACGCCCGCCTTGTGCGCGGCCTCGATTATTATCGTCACACCGCCTTTGAATTCGTGACCGAGCGGCTTGGTTCGCAAGGGACAGTGCTGGCTGGCGGGCGTTATGATGGCCTGATCGAGGCTTTGGGCGGCCCCGCAACGCCGGGCGTCGGCTGGGCGGCGGGGATCGAGCGGCTGGCGATGCTGATCGATGTTCCGTTGGAATCCCCGCTCACCGTAATCATGGCTGCCGAGGATGACCGTGCGATCCAGGATGGGATCAGGGTGCTGACCGCTCTACGCCGAAGCGGCATATCGGCTGAAATGATTGCTACGGGTTCGCCCCGCAAGCGATATGACAAAGCGACCAAAGTCCTTGCCAAAGTGCTGGTTTCGATCAAGCATGATGGAGAAAAGGCGACTTTTGATTTGAAATCGGTACCCGGCACCGAAGAGCATCAAATGGTTGAGGCCATCATTCAATCTCTTGGCGGTCAGCATTGACCTCGATCTCCGCCGACACGATCCGCGCCATTGAGGCGCGACGGGATGAGGTGCAGGCCAATATGGCCCGGCCCGACCTGCCGGCTGAGGAATTTGTTCGCCTGTCGAAGGAATATGCCGAACTGGAACCCGTTGCGCAGGTTGCGCATGAGGTGCGTCGGTTGCGGCAGGAGTTGAAGTCGCTCGAATATATGACGGGGCCGGAAGGCGACCCGGAAATGCGCGAAATGGCCGAGGAGGAAATGCGGGCGCTCAAGAGCCAGCTGCCCGAAGCCGAACGCGCTCTTGCCCTGCAATTGCTGCCCCGAGACTCCGCCGATGCGCGCCCGGCCATGCTGGAAATTCGCGCCGGGACGGGCGGAGACGAAGCCGCGCTGTTCGCGGGGGATTTGTTCCGCATGTACAGTCGTTACGCCGAAGAGCGCGGCTGGAAGGTCGAGCTGATCTCCGCCAGTGCGTCCGAAATGGGTGGATACAAGGAAGTCGTCGCCAGCGTGACTGGCACCGGCGTGTTTGCGCGCCTCAAATTCGAAAGCGGCGTCCACCGCGTCCAGCGCGTGCCGGTGACCGAAAGCGGCGGGCGCATTCATACGTCCGCCGCTACCGTCGCCGTGCTGCCGGAACCAGAGGAAGTGGACGTCCAGATCAACGAGGCCACCGACCTGCGCATCGACGTCTATCGCGCGTCGGGATCGGGCGGGCAGCATGTGAATACGACGGATAGCGCCGTCCGTATCACCCATTTGCCCACAGGCCTTGTCGTCACGCAGCAGGACGAAAAGTCGCAGCACAAGAACAAGGCCAAGGCGCTCAAGATATTGCGTACGCGCCTCTATGAGCAGGAGCGTGAGCGCACGCAAAGCGAACAGGCGGGGGCGCGCAAGGCCATGGTGGGATCGGGCGACCGGTCCGAACGCATCCGCACCTATAATTTCCCGCAAGGGCGCGTGACCGATCACCGCATCAACCTGACGCTCCACCGCCTACCCGAAATATTGGAGGGGCCGGGGCTGGAAGAGGTCATTACCGCGTTGATTGCAGAGGATGAGGCCAGCCGCATGGCCCAACTCGATAATGCAGGCGCCTGACGCCCTGCGCCAGGCCGCCGCACGGCTTTCCGGCAAAAGCGATACCCCCCGGCTCGACGCGGAATTGCTTTTGGCCTGTGCGTTGGGGATTGATCGGGGCGAACTGCTTGTCAAACTTCACGATCTGCCTGTCCCGGATGTATTTGCGGGGCTTATCGAGCGGCGTGCGGCAGGAGAACCGGTCGCCTATATTACCGGCACACGCGATTTCTGGACCATCAGCCTGCATGTTACGCCCGCCGTCCTTATTCCCCGGCCTGACAGCGAAACATTGCTGGAAGCCGCGGTCGAACATTTCGGCAAGGCGGGGCCGCGCCGGATACTGGACCTTGGCACCGGATCGGGTGCGCTGCTGCTTGCCGCGCTGGATGAATGGCGCGGGGCGACGGGGCTGGGCGTGGATATTTCGGACGCGGCGTTGACGATTGCTCGCGGGAATGCGGAACGGCTTGGCATGGCGGAGCGGGCCGAGTTTCGTCTGGGCGACTGGGGCGCGGGGATAGGGGAGCGGTCCGACCTCATCCTCATCAATCCGCCTTATATCAGCATGCAGGCGATGTTGCCGCGCGATGTCGCGGGGCATGAACCGCATGGTGCCCTGTTTGCCGGATCGGATGGCCTGGACGATTACCGCCGGATTGCGCCGCAATTGCCCGGATTGCTGGCAAAGAACGGCATGGCGGCGATTGAAATCGGCTTCGATCAGGGGCGGGCTGCATCGGCGCTGTTCGTCGCGGAAAAACTGGCTGTGCGCTGCCGCCCGGATCTGGCTGGACGGGACCGTTGCCTGTTGGTAACCGCCTGAAAGCTTGAAAAAGCGGGCGACATGGCCTATATTGCAACCAGCACCCGGCTTTTTCGCAGCAGCCAGAGATTTTTCTTGGTTTCTTATCGCGGACGGTTTAACAGCGGTTTCAGGGACGGCTTAATCCAGTATCGTGGGTAACCCGTACCTGCTCCCATAGTCATGAAGACGCTGATGTCCGGCGGCTCTGGCAAAAAACGGATCGGTATTGCCGTGGCAGTCCGGGTCCATCGGGGAATATGCATCCATTACCGGGAGCGACGCTTTTTAGGATGTTATTGAAGCAAGGACTTAATGTTGATCAATAATCGTCAGCCCGGTCGCCGTCGTGGCCGGAACAATCCGCGTCCGCAGCAGGGTAACGGCCGCAGCGGGGATTCGGGAAATCGTATTGATAACCGCGCCCGCGGCAATGCCACCCAGCTTCTTGAAAAATACAAGAATCAGGCGCGGGATGCCCAAATGCAGGGCGACCGGGTCAATGCGGAATATTATCTGCAGTTTGCCGATCATTATTTCCGCGTTCTTGCCGATAATCGCGTGCGGCAGGAAGAACAGCAGCCCAATCGCCGTCCGCACGATGACAATCGCTATGATGGCGAGGACGAGTTTGACGGTGAGCAGTCCAGCCAGAGCGAAGCTGGTCAGAGCGATAACAGCTATAGTCAATCCGACGGCGGTCATGTGCGCGATGAAGGCAGACGGCAGGATCAGCCATTCCGTCATAGCCAGCCGCGCCGCGAACGTGAACCACGGGAACCGCGTGAACGTGCCCCCGATGCTGCACCTGTCCGGGCAGAAGCCCGGGTTGAGGCTTCACCTACGCCTGTTGCGATTGAAAGCGATGCTCCGCCAGCGCCACGCGCACCGCGTCAGCGTCGCCCCCGCAAGGAAGAAGTTGTGGAGGATCATGGCGTCATCGACGCCGCGATCCTGCCCCCATCCATTTCGAAGGCGGACAATGACAGCGACGTAGAAGACGCCCCTGCACCGCGCAAACGGACGCGCCGCGTGCGGCCGTCGACGGAAGCCGCAGAATAGGTTCGACGCAAAAATCGATCCGTTCATCGTACGGTCAAACATGAAGCCTAAACAGAGGGGCGGCGCTGGTTAAAAGCGCCGCCCCTTTTGCATGACCCGAAAAGGATGCTTTCCCGGGTGAAGAAAATCGGGCAGCTTCGTGAAATACAAGGAGATAGCCCGATGCGCACCGCCCGCCTTTTGTCCCTCATTTTATGCGCGGCACCATCCGCTTTATTTGCACAAGCAGGGGCAGGGACTGCGCAGGGCGACCTGTCCGTCACCATTTACAATAATGATCTGGCGCTGGTGCAGGATGTGCGCCAGCTCCAGATCCCGGCTGGAATGACGCGTCTGGAATTTCCCGATGTATCGGCGCAGATTCGACCAGAGACCGTTTCCTTCAATGCGTCGGGCGCTTCGATCGTAGAGCAGAATTTCGACTTTGACCTTCTCTCCCCAGACAAACTGATGGAAAAGGCAGTGGGTCAGACCATTACTATCGTGCGCACCAATCCGGCCACGGGTGCAGAAGTGCGGCAGCAGGCGAAGGTTCTGGCGGTCAATGGCGGCGTGGTGTTGCAGATTGGTGGGCAGATCGAGGTGCTGCGCGACGATGGGCTGCCGGTCCGGGTGATCTTTGACAAGGTGCCGCCCAATTTGCGGTCCCGACCGACCTTGTCGGTGACTGTGGACAGCGACCGGGCGGGTACGCGCGCCGCGTCGCTCCGCTATCTGACGCCGGGTCTTGGCTGGAGTGCGGACTATGTTGCGCTTTATGACGAAAAGGCGGGCAAGATCGATGTGCAGGGATGGGTGACGCTGACCAATAACAGCGGCACGACCTACAATAACGCCGCCACGCTGCTGGTGGCGGGCAGCATCAATCAGGGACGTAATGGCGGGATCAGCTCGAAACCCTATTATGCGCAGCCGCCGCGCAATACTATCAGGCAGGCCGGAACGGAAACCGCCGATCGTGAACAGTTAGGCGATTATTATCTTTATCCGATCAGTGGCCGCACGACGATTGCCGACCGCCAGACCAAGCAGGTGAGCTTTCTGGACGTGCAGAGCGTGCCAGCGCAACGCGCTTACGAATATCGGGTCGGCTGGCTGCAGACGATAGAGGAGCCGCAAAGCTTCAACACCGTTCTGAAATTTTCCTCCAGCAGCAAGGGCGGCCTTGGTGATGCGTTGCCCGCCGGTACGGTGCGCTTTTATATGAAGGATGCATCGGGTGCGCCGCAGTTCATTGGCGAAAACGGCATCGGTCACACGCCGATGGGCAGCGAACTGGCGCTGGCGACCGGCGAGGCATTCGATGTGAAGGTCAAGACGACGGTTGAAAAGCGTGAGCGCTTGTCCAGCACCAAATGGCGCTCTGCCATGCGTTATGAAATCACCAACGCAAAGGCCGTTCCGGTTCAGGTTGATCTGACCCAGTCGGGCCTCGACTTCTGGCTCGACGACACCCGAATCATCGAGGAAAGCCAGAAGAGCCAGCGGGTCAGCAGCGATGCGACGCGTTGGACAGTGGACGTTCCGGCCAATGGGAGCATGACGGTCACGGCGACTTTTGAAACGCGCTACTGATGCCAGTATCGATGATGATCCCTTTCTTCTCCGCTTGTCCCGAGCGAAGTCGAGGGACATTGTGGAGACGTCCCTCGACTTCGCTCGGGACGAACGGATGGTGGTGCGGGAAAAGGGTTTTGTCCGTTCTTCTGCTTCTCCTCGCCGTCCAACCCGCAACGGCCCAGACCGTGATCACCTCACCGCAACCCGATTCGACATCGGTCACCATTTACCGTGATCCCGATCGCGGTGACGGCGGCATCAACCTGAATTGGTTGAATGGTTTTGCGCTGATCACCGAACAGCGGCGAATCAGCCTTCCCGCAGGCGAATCAGTGATTCGCTTCGAGGGCGTGGCCAATGGGATGATCGCGGTCAGCGCGGTGGTCACTGGCCTGCCCGGCGGCGTTGTACAAAAAAACAGGGATGCGGCGCTGCTTTCACCGGCTGCTCTGCTGGATGGAACATTGGGCAATCGCGTCCACATCCGCCGCACCAACCCGGCCACC
>JAENVZ010000255.1 GCA_016650315.1 Alphaproteobacteria bacterium
CCAAAGCCCGGTCGCCAGAACAATCGGCCCATGCGCGCCCGCCTCTGTCGACCATGCCATGCGTGCCAGTGAAACCAGCGTCGGCACGGCCATCGCAGCCAATCCGAAAAGCGCGAACCACCCGCTTTCAGGACGCGCCATACGCCATGGTCTTGATGCAGCAATCTGCACCACGATCAATATTCGTTCAGCACGGCGCCGATGACACGCGCCCGGTTCGCTCCGATCTGGGCGGTCAATGTGTCCACATCCTGCACAAAGCTGACATGCCTGCGCAACACGATCAGGCCATAGCCTGCAACCGCAGTGATCCGCAGCGCATCGGCATAGCGGTTGGCAGGCGGTGTATCGACAATGCAGACATCGAAATCGCGGATGCACATATCCATCAGCGGCTGGAAACGCGGACCCGACAATTTCTCCAGCGCATCAGCCGCAGGCCCGCCAGAATAGATGACGGACAGGTTGGCGATCACACCATCCTGAACCGCATCGGCAAAACTTCCTCCATGCAGCGACAGGCATTGACCAAGGCCGCTCACTGGCTGGTCCGGCACGATGAAATGATGGATGGCGGGACGACGCAAATTGGCGTCGATCAGCAACGTCTTTGCCCCCGCCCGCGCAAACGCCACGGCCAGATTGGCCGCCATGAAGCTTGTGCCCACTCTTTCACTGGGTCCGCAAACGGCAATCGCCCGCCGCCCCCGTTTCAAATGCCGCTCCATCAATTGCGTCCGCAACGAACGTAATGCCTCGGCACGCGGTCCATCGCAGTCGGCGGTTAGAACGATGTCCTTCGACAGATGAAATTGCGGCTGAACTGCTTGTTCGGATTGATCATCCAATAGTCCGGGGGCACCGCTTCCACCGTCAATGATGGCTTGATCGTCCATATTCACTCCAATCCGGTCAGCGACATCTAGAGCAAGCTGCGTTAAATCTGACGCATTTCGCTTGCTCTAGTTCTTTGTTGTCGCATCGTTTTTTGCGAAAAACCGGTTCCCACCCTTCGATTAGCTCAGGACAGGCTTTTTCGCACGATGCTCTAGACTTTAGGTTGACTCACTTCCGTTCGTGTCGAGCGAAGTCGAGACACGTTAGCGCCAAGCCAGCATCCCTCGACTTCGCTCGGGACGAACGGGTTAACCTAAAATCATCAAACTCTAATGTGCGTCGTCCCATCACCTGACCGCCCCATATCGCGGCAGCACAAATTGCCGCACCCGTCCTACCAATCCCTGCGGCACGCCATCGTCCGGCCCCGGCATTACAGCGAGCAGCGGCTTGTCGAACCCGTTGGTGATGTCGCCCTCACTGCGCACCTTGCGGCCCAGTAATTCCAGCAGCAGTCCCGACAATGCGCCAATGACAATGCCGAATATCCCCGCTCCCAGAAGGATCAGCGGCTTGTTGGGAAAATAGGGGGCAGTCGGAGTCACTGCATTGCCCAACATCGTCAGGCCGGTCTGTCCTGACTCCGCCTCCTGTCGCAATTCGCCGATCCGTTCGTTGATCTTGCCCAGTTGCGCCCGTTGCAGGTCAACTGCATCCTTCAGCTTGCGTAGCGTTCCCAACTGGTCGCGCTGACCAATCACCTTTGACCGCTGATCGGCCACTTCCCGGCTGATGGTAGCTGCGCCCGCCCCCGCCGCGCGGGCTGCTGCGGCATTGGCGGCGCTTGCGGCGGCCATATCCCGCGCGGCCTGCGCCTCGATAATCCGGCGCTGTTCGCGCAACGCCTGCATTTGGGGATGGCTGGGGCCCAGCCGCTCGCTCGCCTGCGCGATAGCGGCATCGACCTGCGCCAGTTGCGCGGTCGCTGCCGAAGAAGCAGGCATGATGGGCGGCATGGCAGGCATGACTGGCGCACTTGTCCCGGCCAGCGCCGCCAGACGCATACTGTCGATGTCGCTATTGTCCTCCTGCAAGACGATGTCATGTTGCTTTTCGAACGCCGCCTTGGCCTTTTCCGCCTGTTCCAGCTTCACCTGAATGTCCTGGGCCTGCCGTTCGAACCAGTTGGCGTTGCGCTGCGCCTCTTCCCGCCGGTCGGCAAGACTGGAATCGATATAGGCCTCTCGCAATGCATCTGCGACGATCCGCGATATTTCCGCATTGGTCGAACGGTAGGAAATCTCCAATATATTGGTGCCGAGTACTAGGTCCGCATTGGTTCGCGCGATGATCGAATCCGCCAGCCAGCGGCGAAAGTCCGTCCGTTGTTCTGGCGGCAACCTGGCGAACTGCGCCTGCAACACAGGATCGCCGCCCATGCCCAGCCTGTCCACCACCTGCCCCGCGACACGGTAATCCCGGATCAGTTCGCTCTGCGTCTTGGTATAGGTGCGCGCGAAACTGGACGAAATGACTTCCCCAGTCACTGGATCTGGCTTGATGAAATTCAGCATGACCCGCGACGTCGCTTCATAGCGCGGCGGCAACAGGAAGGCGACGAATAGGGCGCTCGTCAGTGCCCCTGCCAGCGTCACGAACACAAAGGCACGGCGCGCCCATAATATGGCGAAAAATTGCTGGATGCTCATGTTGCG
This sequence comes from Alphaproteobacteria bacterium, assembly GCA_016650315.1. Taxonomy (GTDB): domain Bacteria; phylum Pseudomonadota; class Alphaproteobacteria; order Sphingomonadales; family Sphingomonadaceae; genus Rhizorhapis. Next base: position 2,553 of record JAENVZ010000255.1, read on the forward strand.
CTTCCCACCTTCAAAAATACCGTTCGCCCACGACGACCACGTCTTCGGGCGTGACCGGGCTTTCCAGCCCGGCCCCCTTGACCTCCGCGCCATTGCGGAAAATCTTCACCCGTTTTTCAGTGCCAAGCGGGGTCAGTCCGCCACCCCGCGCCAGTGCCTGCCGCACGGTCATCCCGCTCCCGACACGATAGGCGCCGGGCGCATTGACCTGCCCATAAATGAAGAATTGCTCCGCATCGGGGACATAGATCTTGTCGCCGGGCGCGACCTGCGGATCGGTGCCGTCGCCGCCAGTTGCCAGCGTAGCAAGGTCCAGCGTCATCTCCTCACCATTGTCGCGGCGCAGCTTCACATGGTCCGCGCCGTTCGCCCGCGTCCCGCCGACGCGCGCCAGTATTTCCGACAGGCGATAATCCCGGTCCACCGGCACCAGGCCGGGACTAACCACCGCGCCCAGCACCGTCACATAGCGGCTGGTATAGGACACAATATCGACGATAACCTGCGGCTTCACATAATAGCCGGCGCTTACCAGCCGTCGGGCGATTTCCCGACTGAGCGCAAGAGACGTCTTATCAACAGCCGCAACGCTTTCAACATAGGGGAGCAGCACCGTGCCGTCCGCCTGCACCTTCACCCGCGCCCGATAATCGGCCACCCCGACCAGCGAGACTTCAATAACGTCGTCAACGCCGATGACATAGCCGCTGTCAGTCACGCCAGAGGACGCCAGGGGTTCACTGTCCTGAGCTATTGCCAATGGCGCACCCCACACCGACAGCCCAAAAATCAGACCACATATCAATCGGTAAAATCGCATCGGCGGCCCCCTCACATCCTGTAATTCATGGACAACCCAACGCGCAGGCCGTCATAGTCAAAAAGGTCGATCGCGGCATTTCGCCGCTGATAATCCGCATCCAGCCGCACATCGATTCGCCGGTTCATCGCATAGGAAAGACCGCCGCCTGCCGCATAATTCCGGTCCGTCTGCGGCGGCGTCACCCCGGTTATCGCGGGCGTCGCCGCGAAATGCCGGGACCGCCATGACGTGCGCAGATCAGCGTTGATCAGGGGGCTGACAATATAGTGCAAACCCAGCTTCACCTCGTCCTGCCGGTAATAGCTGACATCCAGCCGGTTGGACGCCTCGACCGATCGCGCCGCCGCCAGCGTGAAGCTCGCTCGTCCCCCAGGCGTAAAGCGAATATCCGCGCCATAGCTTGTGCCCCTGAACGACCGCACGCCTGCTATGTCGGGATCAACGACGACATATCCCGCCGAAATACTGCCCTGCAGCCTTGAACCGATCCGCCGTTCCAACTGCACCGTTCCGGCAATATTGCGGATGCCGTCCGTAACCAGCCCCACACCGGTATCAAATTGCCGATTGGGGTATCTGGAATCCGTCAAGGTTGCGAACAGCGACAACGCGCCAATCGACGGCTGCGCATAGGCTATCCCTGCAGAAACCGTAAAGCTGTCCAGATTCGACCGCCGCCGCGCCGCAAGCTGGTTGCGCGAGCGCATCCAGG
>JAENVZ010000256.1 GCA_016650315.1 Alphaproteobacteria bacterium
CCCAGAGCCACAAACGCTGCGTTTCGACACCCTGGGCCCCGGCCTTCGCCGGGGCGCCTTCGCGTGCGTGCGAAGGCGGTTTTACCCTTGTCGAGATGATGGTTGCGCTGTTCATATTCGGCGTTCTGGCCGCTGCGGGCGTCATGCTTTTGTCGAACAGTGTCACGGCGCAAGGCGTGGTCAAGGCGCATCTGGATGACATGGCGCTGATCCAGCGGGCAAGCGCCGCGATGACCGCCGATCTGGCGCAGGCCTCACCCCGGATCAGCCGTAACGAAGACGGCAAGTTCATTCCGGCCTTCTGGGCGCAATCGGGTGACGAAAACCAACCGCTCGTCCGGTTTGTGCGGGGCGGGTGGAGCAATCTGGATAGCGCCCCGCGCTCGACGCTGCAAAAGATAGAATATTGGTATGCCGACGGATCGCTGGAACGGCGTAGTTATCCGATGCTGGACGGGGCCGTTGCGGACGAACCTTCGCCAATGCTCGAAGGCATTGATGTCGTGACAGTGCGATACCGTGACGCAAAAGGGGACTGGCGCGACAACTGGCAACCCACGCAGCCTGACCTCCTGCCGCGCGCGGTGGAGATGCAGATTACGCGTGAGAATGAAGCACCGCTAACGCTGCTTTTTCTGGTCGGACCTGGCGCCAAGGCCGTTATTACCGGGGCAGGTCAATGATTGTTGGCCCCGGCAAGGAACGCGGCGCGGCGCTGCTCACGGTGCTGCTTCTGGTGGCGGTCATGTCGGTTATCGCCGCTACAGCGCTTGAACGCCTGACGCTTGCCACGCGTCTTGCCGCCAACAGCAGCGCGCTGGATCAGGCGCGTGCCTATGCGTTGGCCGCAGAGACGATTTCCATCGCGCGGATCGGTGATCTGGTGGCCGCCGATGCGACCAAAACCACGTTGCAGGGCGGCTGGAACGGTCGTCCCAACCGTTTGCCCATTCCCGGCGGCATTGCCACTGCCAGCGTGACCGATGGCGACAATTGTTTCAACTTTAACAGCGTCGTGGCGGGCACGGACCCCGAAAAGCTGCTGGTGCGCCCTCTTGGCGTTCGGCAGTTCACAGCGCTTATGGAATTGCTGGGCATTAACCCGCGTGATGCAGCCCTTGTAGCGGCATCGCTCACCGACTGGATCGACAGTGATAGCGTGCCGGTGCCCGGTGGCGCAGAGGATGACGTCTATGGCCAGCTTGCCAAGCCCTATCGCACGCCCAATCGCCTGATCCTCGATGCCAGCGAATTGCGCGCGGTGTATGGGGTCACGCCAGAGATTTATGCGACACTGCGGCCATGGGTTTGTGCCCTTCCGATTACGGACTTGTCGCCTATCAACATCAACACGCTGGCGCCCGAACAGGCGCCGCTGTTCGCCATGCTGATTCCAGGGCAACTCACGATCGACCGGGCGCGGCAAATGCTGGCGCAGCGGCCGGCGGACGGCTATGGGAGCGTGCATGCATTCTGGACTCTGCCGGCATTGGTGGCGCTCACCCCCAATGCGGAGGTGACGGCCCAGACAAAAGTGATTAGCAGATTTTTTCGCGTCGACATCTCTGTCGAGCTGGGGGATGCCGAAGTGACCGAACAGGCGCTGATAGATGCGCAGGAAACGCCCGCCCGGCTGATCCTGCGCCAATGGGGGGAAGCAGGGTGAGCGGCGTCGATGGTTTCATCATTTCCATTCCCGAAGGGGACGACGCAGAGCCATTGTGGATGCGAATCGTCGGCGACGAAATGATTCAGCATGGCGTTGGCGCGGGCTGGTTGTATGCGACTGGCCTGGAAGCCGTGCCAAAAGGCGACCGGGTCATGCTGGTCGCGCCGGTGGCCCATACAACCTTGCACTGGACCGACTTTCCCGACCTGCCACCGCGTCAGGGGCGCGCGGCGGCACGGCTGATGGCGCTTGATAACAGCATCGGTCCGGCTGAGGCCCTCCATGTCGCCACAACTGAAACAGCCAATTCGGAAGACAGCCATAATGTCGCCGTCGTCGCTCGCGCGCAGATGGCGCATTGGCTGCTCTGGGCGCAGCATCATGGGCTTGATCCAGACATCATCCTGCCTGCCGCCCTGTTGTTGCCACATCCCGAGGACGGCTTTGTCCAGGGCGTCATCGGCGGTCAGGCGGTTGTCCGGGGGCCTGATTGCGCAATGGCTGCGACCGATCCGCTCTGCGCCCCGATCATCGGTGATGCGCCGGTGCGCGATATAGCGCCAGACATGATTAATCAGGCGGCGATTGCGGCGCTTGACGAACCGCCGCTCAATCTGCGTCAGGGGGATTTCGCCCGCCGCGCGAAAAGGATGCTCGATTGGGCGTTGGTCCGGCGGCTGGCGGCAATGATGGGCCTGATAGCCTTTGGCAGTCTGTTGATCGTGCTTGTCCTCATCATGAAATACAGTTTTGCCGCAGGCGCGGTGGATGCGGAAAGCGTGGCGTTGGCCCGCACTGTATTACCCCGTGTTGAGGATGCCGCCAACGCGCAGGCGCAGCTTGATGCCAGACTGGTTGAACTGGGCGGGGGGGGGCTTGGTTTTTCGGGACCGGCATCGGGCCTGTTCATGGCCATGCGCAATGCGCCCAATGTCAGTATCGCCAGCCTGGCCCATTCCGCCGATGGCACATTGCGAGTCACTTTGAGCGGTCCCAGAGCGGAGGACATCAATATTGTCCTGATTGCCCTGCAG
>JAENVZ010000257.1 GCA_016650315.1 Alphaproteobacteria bacterium
CCGCCGACATCCAGGCACGTTTTGGTGACAAGAACATCATGGTCGTATCGCCTGATGTCGGCGGCGTTGTCCGCGCCCGGGCGCTCGCCAAGCGACTCGACAACGCCCCGCTGGCTATTGTCGACAAACGCCGCGAACGCGCTGGCGAATCGGAAGTGATGAACATCATCGGCGATGTGAAGGACCGTTTCTGCATTCTCATCGATGATATTGTCGATTCGGCTGGCACACTCTGCAACGCCGCTGCCGCACTCAAAAATGCAGGTGCTGAGGACGTTGTCGCCTATGTGACCCATGGCGTCCTGTCGGGCGGCGCGGTCGCACGGGTCGACGCATCGCAGTTGCGCGAACTGGTCATCACCGATTCGATCCTCGCCACCGATGCGGCGCGCGAATCAAGCCGCATCCGCCACCTGCCCATCGCCCCGTTGCTGGGCGAGGCGATCAAGCGAATTGCGGACGAAAGCTCAGTGTCCAGCCTGTTCGATTGAGGGTATGACGACCAAAGCCGATCTTGACCTTGCCCACCGCCTTGCCGATGCGGCTGGCAAAGCGATTATTCCCTTTTTTCGCACCCGTTTCGATATCGAAACAAAGGACGACCTGTCCCCCGTCACGCAGGCTGACCGCGCCGCGGAAGCCGCCATGCGCGCGATCTTGGAAAAGGAACGCCCCCATGACGGCATCATTGGCGAAGAATACGGGGCAGAGCGCGAAGACGCCGGACGGGTGTGGATCCTCGACCCGATAGACGGCACACGCAGTTTCATCGCGGGACGGCCAATCTTTGGCACATTGGTCGCGCTGATGCAGGAAGGATGGCCCATCATCGGCGTCATCGACCAGCCGGTCACGCGCGAGCGCTGGAGCGGCATGGCAGGCCAGCCCACCACCCTGAACAGCCAGCCAGTGCGCACCCGCGCCTGCCGCGCGCTCGACCAGGCGATCCTCGCTACCACCGGCCCTCAATATTTTCCCGGCTGCACGGGCGAACATTTTTCGATCCTCGCGGGACAATGCCGCGACACTATCTGGGGTGGCGATTGCTATAATTACGCCCTGCTGGCGAGCGGGCATATCGACATCGTCGTCGAATCGGGCCTCAAACTCTATGACATCGCCGCTTTGGTGCCGGTGGTGGAGGGCGCGGGCGGCCATATGTGCGACTGGCAGGGCAATCCGCTGGACCGTGACAGCAAGGGCGATGTGATCGCAATGGGCGACATTGCGCGCATGGACGATATATTGGAGGCATTGGCTCACGGGCATGAAGGGCACTGACCGTTATGCCTTGCCAAAGCGCGCTATCCCACCTATAGGCGCGCCTTCCTGAGAGAAATCTGCAGGATTCTGAAGGGATGGTCCGGCCAGTAGGGCTGCCGAGTCCGTCCACAATCGTCAGACCAAGGAGACGAAAATGCCCAAGCTCAAGACCAAGAGCGGTGTGAAGAAACGCTTCAAATTCACCGCCACCGGCAAGGTCAAGCATGGCGTCGCTGGAAAGCGTCACCGTTTGATCAGCCACAACGCCAAATATATTCGCCAGAACCGCGGCACCAAGGTGCTTTCGGACGCTGACGTTGCCCATGTGCGCCTCTGGGCGCCCTATGGCCTGAAATAAGGAGCATATAGGACATGGCACGCGTCAAACGGGGTGTTACCACCCGCGCCAAGCACAAGAATATTCTTGAACAGGCAAAGGGCTATTATGGCCGCCGCAAGAATACCATCCGTATCGCCCGGCAGGCCGTCGAAAAGGCTGGCCAGTACGCTTACCGTGACCGCAAGGTAAAGAAGCGCAGCTTCCGCGCCCTGTGGATCCAGCGCATCAACGCCGCGGTCCGCATGGAAGGCCTGACCTATGGCCAGTTCATGCACGGACTGAAACTCGCGGGTGTCGAACTCGACCGCAAGGTCCTGGCTGACATCGCCATGCACGAAGGCGACGCCTTTAAAGTCATCGTTGCTCAGGCCCAGGCAGCCCTGCCGAAAGCATAAGCCAGCGATAGCTGACACAATGAAAGGGTGCCGGGGCAATGCTTCGGCACCTTTTTTCTTGCCCGAAATTAGGATAGCGGACCATTCATGACTGACCTTGTTGACGTGAAGATCGCCCTGCTCGCGGAAATCGAAGCCGCTGCAACACCCGACGCCGTCGAATCCATCCGCGTGCGGGCATTGGGCAAGCAAGGCGAGATTACTGCGTTGCTCAAGACATTGGGCAAGATGACCGCAGACGAGCGATTGGTCGAAGGTCGGAAAATCCACGACCTACGCGAAGCGGTGACCGCCGCAATCGCCGCGAAAAAAGAGGCGCTGGAAACCGCCGCGCTCCATATTCGTCTCGCTTCCGAAACGCTCGACATGACGTTGCCCGCCCTGCGCGAGCCGCAGGGGTCGGTGCATCCGGTGAGCCAGGTGATGGACGAACTCGCCGAAATCTTCGCCGACCTTGGTTTTTCAGTCGCCACCGGGCCGGAGATTGAGGACGACTGGCATAATTTCAGCGCACTCAACATTCCCGAAACGCATCCTGCACGCGCCATGCACGACACCTTTTATTTCCCCGATGAGCGTGACGGCCACCGCATGTTGCTGCGCACCCACACCTCGCCGGTTCAGATTCGCACGATGGAGTCTTTGGTTTCTTCTGGCCAGGAACCGCCGATCCGCATCATCGCGCCCGGTCGCGTCTATCGTTCCGATTCAGATGCGACCCACACACCGATGTTCCATCAGATCGAAGGGCTGGTGATCGACAAGGGCATCAACCTTGGCCACCTCAAATGGACGCTGGAGACTTTCCTCAAAGCGTTTTTCGAGCGCGATGACATCGTCCTGCGCCTGCGCCCGAGTTATTTCCCCTTCACCGAGCCATCGGTCGAGGTCGATGTCGGCTATTCCATGGAAAAGGGCCAACGCGTCATTGGCGGATCCGAAGGCTGGATGGAAGTGTTGGGCAGCGGCATGGTCCACCCCAATGTCATCCGCGCCTGTGGCCTTGATCCGGCGGAATGGCAGGGTTTTGCCTTTGGCACCGGCGTCGATCGCCTCGCCATGCTGAAATACGGGATGAACGACTTGCGTGCTTTCTTCGATGGCGACCTGCGCTGGTTGCGCCACTACGGATTTTCGGCGCTCGACGTACCTACGCTGTCGGGGGGAGTGGGCGCATGAAATTCACGCTGTCATGGCTTAAGGAGCATCTGGAAACCGGCGCGCCGCTCGACCAGATTCTGGAGAAACTGAACGCCATCGGCCTTGAGGTCGAAGGGGTTGAAAATCCCGCCGAGAAACTCGCCCCTTTCCGTATCGCCCGTGTGCTTTCCGCCGCGCCGCATCCGCAGGCAGACAAGTTGCAGGTCTTGTCCGTCGATGCCGGCGATGGCCCGCTGCAAGTCGTGTGCGGCGCACCCAATGCACGCGAGGGACTGGTCGGCGTCTTCGGTATGCCGGGCGCCTATGTGCCGGGCAGCGGCATCACGCTGAAGGTCGCGGCGATCCGGGGCGTGGAATCCAACGGCATGATGTGTTCGACCCGCGAGCTGGAACTGGGTGAGGACCATGACGGCATCATCGAACTACCCGCAGACGCGCCGGTAGGAGAGGTTTATGCTCAATGGGCGGGCCTCAACGATCCGGTGATCGAAGTAGCCATCACGCCCAATCGGCAGGATTGCATGGGCGTGTACGGCATCGCGCGCGA
>JAENVZ010000258.1 GCA_016650315.1 Alphaproteobacteria bacterium
ATTGGCCCGCATCTTGGCAATGCCCTGAAGGGCGGCGGCGCGAGGAAAAGCGATATTGCCAGCATTATTGGCCGATGCGAGATTGCCGGGGCTAAGACCCGCATAATTATGGCTGGGGCCGATCAATCCATCAAAATTGATTTCCCGAAGTGGCATGATCGCGGCGCGGCCTTACCCCCTCAGCCGTTCAATCGCCTGCGCCAACGCGACATAGAGCTTGCCCATGTCGGATGAAAGCAACGTCACGGCCAGGGCGCTGCCATCACGAGTGGCCAAAATCTGCCGCAGCATGGCTTCAAAATCATGAATATAGCGGTTCACATATTCACGGAAATCGGCATCCTGATCGTAATGATGCGCAATTTCGCGCGCTTCGCCGCCGTCGAGCAACTTGACCGCCCGACGAGTGAAAACGCCACGATCCCCCTTCAGATAGGCGGCCCAGCTGGAGTCCGCGACTTCATTGGACAGGATTTTGCCGACATCGATGGCTGTGCTGTTGAGGGCCTCGATCAGTACAGCGACGCGACGGGCAAAATTATCCTTGTCGCGGTCTTCCGCCTCTTGACGGGCATCGTCAATGCGTCGTTCGACGCTGGCGCTGGTATCGGCGATGGTCAGCATTTGCCGCATCAGCCGGTCCGTCGCCTGATGCGCTGCTGCCAATGCAGATTCCGCGACCGTAGCGATCTGTTCCATCTGAGCCGCAACCTTGTGCGCGACGGCATCTTCAAGCGCCTTCTGGCTGGCCTTGCCCAACGCATCTGCGGCTTCCGGTATCGTCCTGGCCAATGCCTGCCGCGCGCGTTCTGCGGCCTGTTCAGCGGTATCCTTGACCCGCAACAGAGCGTCGATCAGCTTTGGCCCGGACTGGTCGGCCAATTGCACCGCCTGCACATCGGCGCCTGCGATGGCATTGCCCAGTTTTTCGACCTCTATCCGATTGGTGACCAACTGCGTCTCTGCGCTTGCCAGCCATTCCTTCAACGCAACCGCTTGCGTCCTGATCATTTCTTCGGCTTCATGCACTCGGCCCAGTATGGCTTCGGTTACAGCTTCCAGTTTTTCGGCATCGGGCGATGCGCTGGCCAAAATCGCCAAACTCTTGTCCATCCGCTCATCGAGACGGCCAAGCGCCAGCGGCAAGGTCTCGTCGAGTTCGCGGGCGCTGGAATCCAGAGCCAGCAACAGCGATTCGGACCGGCTGATCAACCCTTCTGCTGTCACGTTGCCGCTAGCGAGGGCGCGTTCCATCCGCTCAGCTTCCTGTGCGAGCGTTGCCATCGCGTCGCCCAAACGCTGATTGCGTGCGATCCCGTCATTTTCTAGCGTAGCGAAGCGTTCGGAAAGCCCCGCCAAGCCCGATTCCAGCCCCTCGGTCAGATGCCCTGCGACGCCAGTTTGATCCTGCAACAACACATCGATTTCGCGCAACCGTGTCTCGATTTGCGAGACATTGTTCAAAAACCCTCCGGTCGCATCTGTTCCTATGGCTGAAATCGCCGCGCGTGACTGGTCGATCATCAGGCCCAGGGCTTCAGCCTGAGCATCAAGGCCCTTGCGGCTCGCGTCCACGCCATCGCGTGCACGGCCAAGTGCTGCGTCGATCCTTTCGGTTGCCATCACTGTCATGTCGTCAATTTCGCCGGTTACGGCTCTGGTCGATTCCTGCAAATGCTGCAACTGGCCAGACAGAACCTGCGTGGCGCCTAGCGTTTCGCTCTTCGCCCGCTCGGTAAGCGATGCGATGGCTTCCAATTCGACCTGCATCAGGGTTGCCTGTTCAAGTGCGGCGGCCCCGCTGGCGCTGATTTCGCGCGCCACAGCTATGACCTGAGCCTCTGCATGGGGCAGGCTGTCGTTCAGCGCTGTCAAATTGGCCGTAATGATCGATCCCGCTTTTTCGAGACCTTGTGATTTTTCCTCCGCCAATTGCATCTGACCAATTAGTTCATTGGCGGAATCGCGCATTTGGGCAGCGGAATGCATGCCAAACTCCTGTAACAGGCGCGCCTGTTCGGCCAATTCGCCACGTGCCGCGATCAATTGCTCGCGCATGTTGGCAAGCCGGATTTCCAGCTTCTGGCTTTCGGTGCGGAGCAGGTTGGCGGCATCGCCGAAACGACGCATTTCCGAGCGGCTGTTGCGCATCGCAAGCAGGTAAGCCAGCGCAATCAGGATGAGCGGAATTGAAGCGGTGGTGATTATGCCCGGCATGTTGGCAAGGCTTGGCGGGGCAAAGCCGGCACCCAGCAGGAACCATCCGTAGAATATTATCCAAACCAGTGCCGCGATGATGGCGGCCACCCGAATCATCAGTGTCAGCCCAGAGGAAGCATCAAGCAAATCTGCATCCATGATATCTTCGGCCAGAATATCCCTGGAAAGCAGGTTTTCTGACAGTGTTTCAACTACTGTTTCCACACTTTCGCCTACAGCTTCAGACTGCATAACCCCATGATCGGGCTTTGGCTTGTCGCGCCAAAGGCCGACGATCTTTGTATCCCCAGACATGATCGACTATGTATCATGTTTTGGACAATCGGAAACCGGAGATTTCGCAACGCTTCATTAACCCAACCGATGGTATTGGTATGAAATGTCCTATGATCCCGGAGCCTTGGATGCCGCGCTGGCCGCGGCTGTGGGGGACGACCCCGCACTGGTCGCCGACCTGCGCTATGCATTTCTGGAAAGTGCGCAGCGGCAGGTCGATCTGCTCAATCGAGCGCGTTGCGACGCCAATTGGCAAATTGCGGCCTGGCGCTTGAAAGGGCTGGCCGCCAGTTTCGGTGTGGTTGGCTTGATGAGTCTGGCCGAAGAGGCGGCAAGAAGCGTTCCGGGTGATCCAGGAATGCTGCGTAAATTGAAATCGGCCATCGCGGGTTTCGAAATCGCCTGATCCACTGACATTTACGACCTGAAATACTTGCAATCCCACCTATGGGTTGCGAAGAGGGCAGTCTTCATGGACCATTGACCGGGGATGCGTCTTGTCTTTCGCGGCTGTCATTTCTGCAAGTGCCACTGTCGACCATGATGACGGGTTGCTGCGTGCAACCCTGATCTTTGCCGGGCAAACACTGGTGGAATATCAGGCTCGGCAGGCGGCAGAGGCTGGCGCAGGGCATATTTCGATTCATGTCAGCGCTATTTCTGCTGCATTGTCGCAGTCGGTCGATCGCCTGACCGCTGACGGCATCAATGTCTCGCTGGTCCGTAGCACGGCTGAATTGCGCCAGACTATTCCACCCGATACCGACATCCTGCTGATCGGGGACGGCATCATTGCAGCGCAATCCTGGTATGCAGAGATTGCGCGTCGGGCGGCACCAGTCCTTCTGGTCGTCAACGACCGCGTGACGGAACCGGAATTTGAACGGATCGACGCGCAACATCGCTGGGCTGGCCTCGCGCGCCTTAATTTCCGGCATATGATGGATACGCTCGATACACTGGTCGTTTTGGCGGACTGGGATTTGCAATCAACACTTTTGCGTCATGCTGTGCAGACGGACCCCGTTCGTCTGGTGGTAAACGATGACGCTCTGTTCAAAGGCGAAATCATTCTTGTCGGGACACAGGCCGCAGCGGATGCAGCCGAACGGTATTCTCTGACGACGGGGTCGATTCCGGCCACTGGTCTTGGATGGGTGGAGCGGTATCTTTTTGTTCCGCTGGCCGATTGGACCATCCCGGCGCTGTTGCGACGGCAAGTGCCGCCTGTTCCCTTGCGGACCGGTGCGTTCGCACTTTCGGCGGCAGGGCTGGTCATTGCAAGCTATGGCTTGACCTGGCCTGCATTGCTGTTCTTTATCCTGGGTCTCGTGGTTGATACTGTTGCAGTCGGCATGGCGAAAAGTGCGAGGAGACGTGTACAGTCGTGGTGGCGCGACCTTATATGCCCCGTATTGGCGTTGCTGGGGTTGGTCCTGCTGGGTTCGCATTGGCGGGTTGATCAGGTTAGCGGTGTATTTACCGGCTTTTATCTGGCCGCATTGATCACCATCGTTGAACTCGCGATTCGAACAGGCAAGGCACCACACATGCGTGCCTGGATGATATGCAGCCTGGGCACGGCATTGATGATATTGCTTTTTTTCAGGCTGGCCGGGGCGCTGGACATCGGATTTGCCGCCGTCACATTTTATGCGCTGGCGAGTGTGGCAATGATCGTCTTTGCCCGGGCAGTACCGGATAATCCGCAAACAGCCATTCGGGGAAAAGACATTCATCCTGCATGATTTATGCATTGCGGTTTAGTGCAAATTAACCACACAGCCTTACATTGAAGCCATGACCGCCAGTAATCATCAGCCGGATGGAGGACGACCCTCCCGTTCCAGCGGCGTTTTTGCGCCCGGAGGACACGATGCGGCGCACCTGTCGCGGCATATGCTGGACCTGACTGATCTGTTCCGTGCTAATGACCAGAAAATGCCCGATGCCATGGTGACGGAGATGCGCCGCCACCTGGAAGGGTGCGTCACTACGGTTGAAACCGGCATGCTTTTCGATCTTCGGGTAAAGGCGGCCAATGTCGCCTCACTGTTACCTGATGCCGTCGACACGCTGGGGCATGGTTATAGCTGGCGCGCGATCCAGCTTCATCCAGAACTCGCCGGACCTGAACTCGTCGCCCACATGCGTGATCGCTCCAGTATTGCTATATTGGCGCGCAAGGGCGGCAGCGTCGATGCCGAAGGCAGTGCCACCTCGGATCTTTCCTGGCTACTGGACGACCCTGATCGAGACATAGCGGACACGGCTCTGGCACTGTTCCTGACTGAAAACCGCTGGGCGGAACCCGATCAGGAATATGTGCTAGTCCGCGCCGATGTTCCGGCCGAAATCTACAGCGAGCTTGTCTGGACAATCGCTGCCATCCTGGCTGGTTCGCTGGCCCGGACTGGAATCGCGTCTGCGCGCAAGATTGACACGTTGCTGGCGGAGGTCGTCGGCGGGATGCTGCGTCAATATGACGAGGAAAAGGGACCCTTTGCGCTCGCCATGAAACTGGCGCGAATGATCCGCGCGAAACGCGACCCGCGAGAAGGTCTCAACCAGGCCCTGCGTGAACGGCGTTATCTGTTGCTGATGGCGTTTATCGCTCTGACGCAGAATGTTCCGTTGGAACGCCTTTTCGCGTTGTTGTGCAGCGAAGACCCCGAACTGTTGCTCGCCGTCATGCGCAGGCAGGATACTGTCTCTTATACACATCTCCGAGCCCACGAGA
>JAENVZ010000259.1 GCA_016650315.1 Alphaproteobacteria bacterium
GTTCAACGATGTAGGCGGCCTGCTGGTCCGTGGGGAACTCGCCTATTTCATAACGCCGCTGGTAACGCTAACCGCCAAGGTCAACCGCGATGTCGCCGAAACCGGCGTGATCGAAGCGGCAGGCTATGTCCGCACGACCGCTTCATTGCGGGCCGATTATGAATTGCTACGCAATGTGATCCTGCGCGCCGAAGCCGAGAACGAACATCGCAATTTCGTCGGCATCAACAGACAGGATGACCGCTTTACCGGCGACCTGAGCGCCACCTGGCTGGTCAGTCCACGCTGGTCCATGCAAATGGGTTTCAGTCACCGGGGGCAGGATAGTTCCGGCCTGCTATCCGGCCGCGATTTCAGCGAAAACCGCATGTCGGTCTCTGCCGTTTTCAAGGGGCTTTAACGCAACGCTGCATGAGCCATTGTGGCACCAGCCGGTTGATATAGCCGTCCGATCCCTCCGTCGAAATCAGCTTGGCCGGAATGCCGCCGACCACCCCATTTTCCGGCACGTCTTTTGTCACCACGGCATTCGCACCGATGGCGCAATCATCGCCCAGATGGATGTGGCCGATCACCTTTGCCCCGGCGCCTATAAAAACGCGGTTGCCCACGACCGGCAGGCCTGCCCGCGTCCCCCGATTGGCCTGACCCAGCATAGTCCCATGGGTCAGATTGACATTGGCGCCGATGATCGCATCCCCGCCGACATAGATGCCGCCGAACCGGTTGATGAACAGGCCGGGGCCGATCACGGTATATTCGGGAATGGCGATGCCATATTTATACCGGCATCGCAGCAGTAGCCATTTGGATAGCGGATAAAGCCCGAAAGCCTGAAAGCGCCGGGTTCGCAAATAACCGCAACTGCGCATCAGCACAGTATATTTATAGCCCGGCGTAAACAGAAAATGGCGCCAGAAGGATCTGGCGTCGATGCGACCGGCATAGCGATACAGATCCGCCTGAAGCAACGCGACAAGGCTGCCCAAGGTGCGCGGACAGCCGCGCCGATGCGGTTTACCCAGCGTTTCCGGCAATCGGGTCATCTGGTTCAAAAGTAGCGCTCCCCGATACGCAGCGTATCGCCCGGCGCCACCGGGATGTCCGCTGTCAACTTGTAGCTATGTTCCGCTGTCTCACTCGCACCTTTGATGAAGGCGCGCTTTTCATTGGCGCGATAGGTAAACCCATCCGCCTTTGCCACCGCGCCGCGGACGGTCAGGCCAAGGGCAAAGGGATATTCGCCCGGCTTGTTGACTTCACCCAATATGTAAACTGGACGGAAATGGGCGACATCCACCGTCACTTTGGGATCAAGGACATAGCCATCGGCCAGTGCAGTTGTCAGCGCCTTTTGGATAGCGGGCACTTCAAATCCGGCGGCCTTGACCACACCGATCAGCGGAAAGGAAATGGTGCCAGCGGGTGATATGACAAAGTCCCCTGTCAGGGTCAGTTCACCATATGTCGTGATTTTCAACGTATCCCCCGGCGCAAGGCCGATCACCACATTACGAGTTTCCAGCGGCTCTTCACCGGCAATCGCGGTGCTGCGTCCGCCCACTGACGCAATGATGGTCATCAGCATGAAGCCGAATATCAATTGTCTGCCTTTCATTTGCACTCTCCATGCACTCCTTGTTTGCGCCATCACTCAGGAAAACCGCCTGTTTGCTGCAAAGAGCGCCTCTGCACTGCTGGCCGGGCCGGCTGGCTGGAATGTGCCGTCGCATTATCTATAATCTCCCAATACCGGTCCGTGGTGCGCTCCACGCTGAATTTCCGGGACAGCTCGATCGCTGCCGCGCTCCGCGCATCCCGCAAGACCGGGTCGTAAATAGTGCACAGCGCAGCGGCAAAAGCGGACGGATTATTGGTCGGCACGACTGCGCCGGCTGGACCATGGACGATGCCATGAACCGTTTCCCGGCGGCGGTTCAGAAGAATTTCGGCAGGACCTGAGGCGCAATTGGCCGCCACGACCGGCAGCCCGCACGCCAGCGCTTCAACAAGGCCGTTGGGAAAGCCCTCTGCATTGGATGGCAGCGCGAACAGCGATGCATGTTTCAGCACGGCGAAAGGGTTGTCTATGAACCCAGGCAAATATACGCGCCCGGTCAAACCCAATTGCCGCACCTGCGCCTCCAATGTCTGACGCATTGGCCCTTCGCCCAATATGACCAGCGATCCGGGAAGGCCAGAAGTTGCGAAGGCGTCGATCAGCATATTAAAATTCTTGTTGGGCACGAGACGCCCCGCCGCCACAATATATTCACCCTTGATGCATAAGGCGGGTTGCTCGCTCCCCATTGCGGTAATCAGTTCATGATCCACTGGGTTGGAAATGACGGAAATATTCCCGCTTCGAACCGAAAAATTATGGGCCAGATCCTCCGCGACGCCGTTTGAAACAGCAATGACATGACGCGCGCGCGGATAGGTCGTCCGTACCAGCGCCTTGCCCGAAAATGCCCTGATCCCTTCGCCCAGATGCGCCGAACTGTTGACGCGTTCACTAATTAAACAGGCCGTATTCCGCGCCAATGTGGCCAGGATATTGGCAACGTTGGCGCGCGTGAGAAAACTGAGCGTCACGTCGGGACGCAGACGCGCTACCAATGAGCGAAGCGCCAATATGCTCGACCACAGGCTACCCCTGCAATCAAACTGGATCGTTTCGAGCCAGTCGGGCGTCGCATAGGCCACAGGTTCACGATCAAGCAACGCCAGCGAAATATCATATCGGTCGCGCCAATGGTCCGATGCACATAACAGGGTCGTCATGACTCGTTCCGCCCCGCCGCCTGCAAGCGAATTGATGATGAAGAGCGCTTTTTTCCTGCCCGCTGTTCCTGCCATATTTTAATCGACCAGGCGCGTGCCAACGCGCTCCTTGCGCAGTGTGATGGCCGACATTTGCGCGAACGAACGGTATAGCGCTGCCGTGCTGGCGGCTGATTTGTCCCAATCGAAGCGGCGCTTCACCATTTGCGCTTCTGCAGCTTCGGACTGATGCGTTCCTTCCAGCATTTGTGAAAGGCGTTCTACGTCTCCAACCGGGAAATAACGCTCGGCGTTCAGGCCCAGATCGCGATTGGCGGCAATATCGCTCAATATCATCGGCGCGGCGCAGGAGGCTGCTTCCAGCGCGGCAATCGGCAACCCTTCATGGTAAGAAGGCATGACGAACAACCCGCAATTTTCGTACAGACATTTTAGGACAGGGCGTGGCTGAAAATTCAGAAAGATCACCCGGTCGCTGGCGCGTGCCCGAAGCGCGCGGACATAATCCGTTTCATGGTCGGCATTGCCGGCAATCGCCAGCTTGCGTCCGTCCGGCTGATCGCTCGCCTCAAAGGCGGCAATCAGGTCATCGAAACCTTTTTCCGGAACAAGCCGCCCCACCGCCAATATGTAATTTTCAGGCTGGAGCCCCAGCCGTTCAAGGGTCGTTTTTGTATCCGACCCATCGGACGGTAATTGCGGCGCGCCGTTGGGGATGTAGGTGACCTTGTGCGCCTGCGATGGGAAAATGCGTTTCAAATTGGCCGCAAGGGAGGGCGAGACTGCAATCACCTGATGCGCCCAAATGAGGGCGGCCCGTTCGCCAAGACGTAAAGCGAGCTTGGCAAATGCCCCCCATTTGGCGCGCTCATAGTCCGCGCCATGGTGCGTAACGACGACATTCAGGCCCAATATTCGGGCGAAAGGCGCCAGTAAAGCCGGGCCTATGGCATGAATATGCAGCACATTAGCGCCTTTGTACCACGCATAGAGTATGGCGATGAAGGTTGCGACAATCGCTTCAAGCGATTTCGAACGGAGAGAGGGCAGCGGCACGATGGCAACGCCTCTGTAACTGCGTATGCGTTCATCGACATAAGGCGCTCGGCACAGAACCGAAACATCGATATCGGGGTTGTGCCTCTTGATGCGGGGCAATAATTCTTCGCAATGGCTCTCAACCCCACCCATAACCTGGGGGATGCCGCGAAGGCCCGTGACATGGATTTTCATGGCGCACGATCCCCTTTAATATAGCCGCCAAATTTACAGCTTTCCGACGGCGCAACCCATCGGGCGTAAACCGGACCTTCGGTATATCCTCTTGATTTTATAATGCTCTAAGCCAGTATTAACGCATTATAGCGCGCCTCGTACCCAACTTGAATGTACATGTTGCGCTGCAACAGTCCCCTCATCGGGTTTTAGGCTCCGCACATCGCGCCCATTCCATTTTGCGGAATCCGTTACGGACTTTTTAATGGATTCGCTTTTTTCTCTCGATTGGTTGAGAGCCGCACCGAAAGCCGCTATTTACCTCTTTAGGGCTAGTGTGACTTTAAGCCTGACGGCCAGTGGCAAATGGGGATGGCACTGTCAGGCGTAGGCATCGGGAACCCGGTTTGCCGGGGGGATATCAGGGGCAGAAGCGGATCAGCCAACTTTGGCTGCATTCCGGGCGACCGTGGAGGCAAATGAGCATGAGAGACGTTGGCGAGGCGGCGGAGCCCGGCAATGCCGCGACACCTACGGCGCAGGCCGAAGAAGCCGTGCATCTTGCCGGATCGGCTGTTGTGACAGGGGGCGTTGCCGCTATGCTTCTGCTTGTTGCCGTCCCGGTATCCATTGGTCTGGGTGTGCTGTGGGGGGTCCAATCCCTTGGCAAGCGTTTGCGCGGTACTGGTGAATAGGTTCTGACCCTATAATGCCCGACCCGTCTTGTTTTTTACCCGATTAAACAAATTTCCGTGGTTTTTCAGTCAAGTACCGCTTGTCAAAGGCAGTTTCCGGGATCATTTCTCCATTCAACGGACACAAATATCGCGCGGTGCGGAGATCTGCCGATATTCGTGTACGGGAAAATCTGCGGAGAATTGCTTATGAGCGCCCGTGTCACGCGCCGCCGTTTCCTGACCACCGCATTGTCGGCGTCTATCCTGCCCCGGCTGGCCCATGCACAAACGGCAACTGTCATTAATGGCCAAACGTTCCAGGGTACGCGAGCGGCATCTGACATCAAAGGCGAAGGCGGCGAAGGATTGCGAGCTCAATCGGATATGGTCATCCGCAATTGCAAGTTCCTGGATCTCGGTAATGGCGCAGTCCGGGTCAATATTCCCACTGACAATCTGGTGATCGAAGATTGCGAGGCGAGCAATCTCTACCGGTTTCTGGAGGATACATCGTCCAGCAAGGATAATCCGGCGATCCTGAGCAACTTTGCGGTCCGGCGGAGCATCGCACACGAAATCGACCGCAGCATGATCCGCATTTGCTATGGCTCTCATAATGGCGAGATAGAAAACGTCGTTGCCTATGGCAGTACGCAATGCGACCTGTATTGCGTCGGATTTCAACTGAACGATGAAGCCCATGACATCCGCTATTCGCGCGTAGAGGCACACGGCTTTCAGGAAACCGGAAGACCCGCCGACAAATACTGGAATGGTGACGGTTTTTCCGACGAGCGGGGTAATCACGGCATTCGCTATCTCTCCTGCACGGCCACGCAATGCAGCGACGGCGGGTTCGATCTGAAATCGGCAGATGTCTATCTGGAACATTGCGTCGCCCGCGCCAACAAGCGCAATTTCCGTTTGTGGAATAGCGGGCAATTGCGCCAATGCCGCAGCGAGGACCCGCATCATTATGGCGGCACCGGGGGAGCGGCGCATTTTTCTTTTCATGGGGACGTCGGCCACTATGTCATCGACCGCCCGGTTGTTCGTGCCGCCGTCGGCA
>JAENVZ010000260.1 GCA_016650315.1 Alphaproteobacteria bacterium
CCATCATCATCCTGTTCTGTTTCAGGCTGGAAGCGCTAGGTCCCGTACCGCTTTTCAAATCCTGTTCGGTCGTTTTCAGGAACGTGATGATGCCGCGGATAAGCGCCACCACCGTCGCAATGGCGGCCAAGATGATCAGGATAACGAGAAAAGTGGTCATAACCACTATTTAGGCATTGCCCACGCAAATGCCAACGGGAAAGACGCCCCGCCGCAAATCCGCGACCAACTGCCCCGGATCAACGCCATCGGCACGCAGGTCGGCCAGCGCCAGCCCTCCATGACGCTTGGCGAGCCTTTTGCCATCGGGCCCCAGCAACAAGCGATGATGCCGATAAAGCGGCGTCGGCAGGTCAAGCAGCGCCTGCAACAGCCGATGCACATGCGTCGCGGCGAACAGGTCCTGCCCACGCACGACATGCGTGACCCCCATATCCGCGTCGTCCAGCGTCGCTGCAAGATGATAGCTTGTCGGCGCATCTTTCCGCGCCAGAATGACATCGCCCGCAGCCAGAGGATCGGCGATGACGGTGCCAGCATCCGCATCGTCCCATGTCAGCGGCCCGGCAAGCGCCACAGCCTTTGCCATGTCGATCCGCCAGGCATGAGCCTCGCCCTCCAGTCGGGCCGTCCGATCCGCCTCATGCAATTGACGACAGGTTCCGGGATAGACCGGCCCATCGGCCCCATGCGGCGCGGACAGGCTGGCGGCGATGTCCGCGCGGGTGCAAAAACAGGGATAAACCAGTCCTGCGGCCTTCAACTTGTCCAGTTCGGCGTTGTAAATTGGCAACCGTTGAGACTGAAAAAGCACTTCTCCGTCCCAATCAAGCCCGATCCAGCACAAATCCTCCAAAATGCCTTCCACATGCGCCATCCGGCTGCGCGTAGCGTCTATATCTTCGATACGCAGGCGAAATTGCCCACCATTTTCGCGCGCCAGATCATGCGCCATCAATGCCGACCAAGCATGGCCAAGATGCAATTTTCCGGTCGGACTGGGCGCAAAACGTGTCACCATATGCAGTGTTCTTGTGACAACGTTCATACAGGCACTTGACGAATGCGCGGTGTTAATGCTGTCATACGCATGTCATGCATTTCATGGATTAGCAGGGCAGGCAAGGGGGCGACGCACGCGTTTATGTACCATCCCGACCTTATAAGACATCCGGAAAACTGTCCGGCGCTCGTATTGAATGCCGATTATACACCCTTGAGTTATTATCCGCTGAGCGTGTGGCCTTGGCAAACCGCCATCAAGGCGGTTTTTTTGGATCGAGTCGACATCGTTTCCAGTTACGAACGGGAAGTGCACAGTCCAAGCTGGGCCATGAAAATCCCATCGGTCATCGCGCTCAAACAATATGTCAGGCCATCTGAATATCCCGCATTCACCCGGTTCAACCTATTCCTGCGCGACAGATTTTCCTGCCAATATTGCGGCATAGCGAGCGACCTTACTTTCGACCATGTCGTTCCCCGGCGTCAGGGCGGGCGGACGACATGGGAAAATGTCGCAACCGCCTGCTCCCCCTGCAATCTGAAAAAGGGCGGGCGCACGCCAAAGGAGGCGCATATGCGACTGCATGTCGCGCCCATCCGCCCGACCAACTGGCAATTGCAGGAACGGGGGCGGGCTTTCCCACCCAATTATCTGCACGATACATGGAACGACTGGCTCTATTGGGACGTCGAATTGCTGGCCTGATCGGCGTTACCGCGCCTTTAGCTTGCGTAGGGCGAATTTGCCTTTAGAAGCGGCGCAATGGACCGAATTCTTATCCGCGGCGGCAAAAGACTGGAAGGCCGCATCCCCATTTCAGGCGCAAAAAATGCGGCTCTGGCGCTGCTGCCCTGCGCGCTGCTGACCGACGAGCCGTTGACGTTGCGCAACCTGCCGCGTCTCGCCGATGTCGACAGCTTTGGTCACCTGCTGAACCAATTGGGTGTATCTACGATGATCGAAGGGAGCAGGCCGGAGGATTTTGGCCGCGTCATGACCCTGCGCGCAGGCAAGATTACCTCCACCATCGCGCCCTATGACATCGTGCGGAAAATGCGCGCGTCGATCCTGGTGCTGGGACCGCTGCTGGCGCGCGCCGGCGAAGCGACAGTATCGCTGCCGGGCGGATGCGCCATCGGCAACCGGCCGATCGACCTGCATTTGAAGGCGCTCGAAGCCTTTGGCGCCATCATCGAAATCACGGCAGGCTATGTGAAGGCCAGCGCACCCAAAGGCGGCCTTCCCGGCGGAACCATCACTTTCCCGGTGGTGTCGGTGGGCGCAACCGAAAATGCGCTGATGGCCGCCGTGCTGGCGAAGGGCCAGTGCATCATGGAAAATGCCGCGCGCGAGCCGGAGATTGTCGATCTGTGCAACCTGCTCATCGCCATGGGTGCGCAGATCAGCGGCATTGGCAGCGACAAGCTGGTGGTCGACGGTGTCGACAGGCTGCACGGCGCAACCTATCGTGTCATGCCCGACCGGATCGAAGCGGGCAGTTACGCCTGCGCCGCGGCGATCACTGGCGGATCGCTGGAACTTGTCGGCGCCAATGCCGACGACATGCACGCGATATTGGCAGATTTGAGAGAAGCGGGTGTGACCATCACCGAAACGCACAACAGCATCACGGTGAGCGCCGATGGCCCCCTGAAACCGCTGTCGATTTCCACCGCGCCCTTCCCCGCTTTCCCCACCGACATGCAGGCGCAGTTCATGGCCATGCTGACCCTGGCGCAAGGGGCGAGCGTGCTGACCGAAACCATCTTCGAAAACCGCTACATGCATGTTCCCGAACTGGCGCGCATGGGCGCGGATATTCAGGTGAATGGCCGTAGTGCAGTGGTACGCGGCGTACATCGACTGGTCGGCGCGCCAGTGATGGCGACAGACCTTCGCGCCTCGATGAGTCTGGTTCTCGCTGGACTTGCTGCCGAGGGAGAAACGCAGGTCGCCCGCGTCTATCATCTCGACCGCGGCTATGAACGGCTGGAAGAAAAACTGGAGGCCGTAGGTGCCGACATCGAACGGGTCAGCGACGGTTAGAGTGATTTCGAGTGGAGTGGAACATTTCACGACTCGGAAATCACGGTAAAACGAACAACGCTTAGCGCGGGATGACTTTAGGTTGACTCACTTCCGTTCGTGTCGAGCCCTTCGACTGCCTGCAAGGCAGGCGCTCAGGATAAACTTCAGCCTTTGGCTGAAGTCGAGACACGTTAGCGCCAAGCCAGCATCCCTCGACTTCGCTCG
>JAENVZ010000261.1 GCA_016650315.1 Alphaproteobacteria bacterium
AGGTCGAGCGGCTGCTCGCCACAAGGGGAATGTCATTGCGCCATGCGCCCTTGCCCTTTTGCGCCATCCACATTTCGCCGCGCGCGGGCGCTGCCAACAGCCCCAGCACCGGCTCGCCATGTTCGACCAGTGCCACCGACACCGCCCATCCGGGCCGTCCGCGCAGATAATCGCGCGTGCCGTCAATCGGATCGACCACCCAGATGCGGTCATGGTGGAGGCGCACCAGATCATCCGCCACCTCTTCCGACAGCCAGGCCGCACCCGGATCAATCGCGCCCAAGCGTTCGCGCAACAGCCGGTCGGCCTCTATATCCACTTCGCAAACAAGCTGACCGGGCGATTTTTCCCACATCTTCACCCGCGATTCGCCCTCATGCCAGAGCGCCATCGCCATATCCGCCGTTTCCTGAACCGCGACCGCGACCCGTTTCAGCAGCGGATCAGCCACCTGCGACCGTCATTCCGTCCACACGCAGCGTCGGCACATTGATCCCGTGGCGGAATTCCAGATCATTGGCGGCGCTCATGGCTGCAAACATATCCAGCAGATTGCCCGCAATGGTGATTTCCGCCACCGCAGGTCCCGTCGCGCCGTTTTCAATCAGAAAACCCGATGCCCCCCGGCTGTAATCGCCTGTCACCATGTTAACGCCCATGCCGATCAGTTCGGTCACATAAATACCGCGCTTCACATCGGCCATCAGATCGCCCGGCGACATTTCACCCGGCTCCATGTGAACATTGGTCGCGCTTGCCCCGGGTGCTCCGCCAGTGCCGCGCGCAGCATGGCCTGTCGGTTGCAAACCCAGTTGCCGGGCAGAAGCGCTATCGAGCAGCCAGCCGGTCAGAACACCCTCTTCAATCAATGTGCTGCGCCGCGTCGGCAAACCTTCCCCGTCGAACGGGCGAGACCGCAGACCGCGCAACCGATGCGGATCGTCAATGATGGTAATGCCTTCAGGAAAAATCGACTTGCCTAGCAATTCCAGCAGAAAACTCGATTTGCGCGTAATGGCGGAACCGACAATGCCGCCGATCAGATGGCCGATCAGGCTGGACCCGATGCGTGGATCAAAAATGACCGGCATCTGCCCGCTTTCGATCTTGATCGGATTGAGCCGCGCCACGGCGCGCTGGCCCGCGCGGACTCCAATGCTTTCGGCGCCTTCCAGGTCCAACAGGTGCCGGACGCCGTGGCTCGCATAATCGCGCTGCATACCGGCCCCTTCGCCCGCCAGCACGCTGGCATAGCAACCATGTGAGGTCGCGGCATAGCTTCCGGCAAATCCATGGCTGGTGGCAAGGGCGATATGGCTGCGCCCCGCACTGGCACCTGCACCCTCGCTGTTCGTCACGCCCATGACGCCGCGCGCTGCCTCCTCGGCGATCAGCGCGCGTTCCTTCAACGTCTGCGGATCGGGATCGTCCTTGCAGGCAAGCTCCAGACCGGGGGCTTTTTTGCGGAGCAGCAGCTCTTCGGGCGCAAGCCCCGCATATTGGTCTTCAGGCGCTTCCCGCGCCATGGCCAGCGCTCTTTCGGCCAGCCGGTTCAGCGCCTCATTCGACATGTCGGATGAGGAAACCGTCGCCGATCTTTTGCCTGCAAAGACACGAAGGCCGATTTCCTCGCCCTCCGATCGCTCCACATCCTCCAGCAAGCCGAGGCGCATCTGCACCTGCGTGGATGCGTCGCATACATAAATCGCGTCGGCGGCGTCGGCACCGATCCGGCGGGCCATTTCGACAAGCTGTTCCGCCCGCTTCTGGGCATCATCAAGACTGAGCATGAAAGGCCACTAGGCGCGAATCATCCACAGGTCAAAGCCTGCGTTCCGCCCCCTCACACAGGTTCAATATTCAGGGACGAATCAATCGCAATGCGAATAACCCGCGTCTTCGCAATCCTTGCGGCGTTGCTTGGCGGCCTGCTTCGCTTCCTTGCCCTCACGCGCTTCCTGCTTGCGCATCTGGCGGCCATAATTGCGGTCGGATTCGTCCTGGCTGGTCGTGGCCCAGTCCGCGCCCTGCCCAACCACTTTGACCGGCATGGTCACGACATTCAGCGCCGTCTTGGCGATGCATCCGCCGGCCAAAATGGGCAATAGCAACAACAAATACCGCATGAAAACATCCCTAAAAAAGACAGGCTAGAGCATCGCGCGGAAAAGTGGGAACCGGTTTTCCGCAAAAAGCGATGCGACAACAAAAACTTAGAGCAAGCCGGGTGATTCACATATCGCGCGGCTTGCTCTAATCAGTCATAAGCCACATTTTCTGATTATAGTATGAACGCCCCTCGCCGGGCGTATCAGCCTTTCAACCGCTCACCGAATTTCCGGCGCAATTTCTGCAATTTGGGTGGAATGACGGCCATGCAATAGGGATTGCGTTCGCCAACGCGTTCCCAATAGGTCTGGTGGTAATCCTCCGCCGGATACCAGTCCGACAGGGGTTCAATGGTCGTCACAATCGGATGAGGCCAATCCGCGCTCGCCCGTGTGATGGCCTCTCTCGCTTCGGCCTCCTGCGCAGGCGAATGCGGAAAAATGGCGGAACGATACTGGGTGCCGACGTCATTGCCCTGCTGATTGAGCGTTGTGGGATCATGCGTTGCAAAAAACACGTCGAGCAGGTCGCCATAGCCGATCTCGTCAGGGTCGAAGGCAATGCGTATCGCCTCGGCATGGCCGGTCGCGCCGCTGCATACCTCTTCATAAGTGGGATTGGCTCTGTGCCCGCCTATATAACCGCTTTCCACGGACGGCACGCCCTTGAGGCCGCTGAACACCGCTTCCGTGCACCAGAAGCACCCACCCGCCAATGTTGCGATTTCCTGAGCCATTTCCGTACCTTTATTCAGGGTTTCGAGTGATCAAGGTAGAATGCGCACTGGCGCTATTCCAGACTTTTCGTCTCTACAGCCCGGCTTTCGCCTTTTCTTCGGCCACCAGTTCCTTGCGACTCAACTTGCCGATCATTGTCTTTGGCAGGGCATCCCGAATCTCTACCGCCACCACCCGCTCATGCTTGCCAAGCTGAGGGTTGAGCCAGGATTTGAGTGTTTCCTCGTCCACATCGGAACCTTCCGTCAGGGTGACAAAGGCCTTGGGACTTTCGCCGCGATAGGCATCGGGAATACCAATCACCAATGCTTCCCGGACAGCGGGATGACGGTAGAGAATTTCTTCGATCTGGCTTGGGAACACCTTGAATCCACCGACCGCAATCATATCCTTCAACCGATCGACAATGCGGATATAGCCATCTTCGTCGATCAGGCCGACATCGCCAGTCCGCAGATATTTGCCGACAAACACCTCCGCATCCGCTTCCGGGCGGCGCCAATAACCCTGCATGACCTGCGGCCCTGAAAAGACGATTTCCCCCGGCTCGCCTTCCGGTGCTGGACGCGTGGGATCTGCCTTGTCGACCAGCCTGACGATGGTGCCGGGCAAGGGTTGGCCAATGGTGCCGGTCTTGTTCAATCCCTTATAAGGATTGACCGTGACGACGCCGCTGCTTTCGGTCAGGCCATAGCCCTCGACCACCGTCGCGCCCGTGGCGGCTTCAAACTTGCGCTTCACTTCGACAGGCAGTGGCGCGCCGCCCGATATGCACATGCGCATGGAAGAGAAATCGGTGGCACCAAGCCGGGGATTGTCCAGCAAAGCCTGATACATGGTCGGCACACCCGGCAGGGCGGTCGGCCGGGTCCGTTCCACCGCCGCCAATGTCTGCACCGCATCGAAACGTGGCAGCATGACAATCTCTCCACCGCTGAATATCGTCCGGTTCAGCACCACCGTATTGGCGAACACATGGAAGAAAGGCAGCACGCCGATTATCCGGTCTTCCTCGACATTGCCGGGGTCCAGCATGTTCACCTGCCGCGCATTGGCGGTCAGGTTCTGGTGGGACAGCATCGCTCCCTTGGGCCGCCCCGTTGTGCCGCCGGTATATTGCAGCAGGGCAATATCCTTTTCCGGGTCGATCAGGGCCGGGACATGGCTGCCATCATTATCAATCAGGGCCGAAAAGGCCGTAATGCGCGGATCATGCGGGCGCGCGACGGTCTCTCCGCACTTGAACACCCGGAATAGGATTGATTTGGCTGTCGGCAGCACCCCTGCCACCGATCCCACCACAAGCCGCTCCAGACTGCTGTTGTTCAACACGTCCAGCGCAGTCGGCAGCAATGCTTTGGCCGACAGGGTGAAGAGAATTTTCGTCCCCGAATCCTCGACCTGATGCTCCAGTTCCGCAGCCGTATAGAGCGGCGAGAAATTGACCACGATCGCGCCAATGGCCATCGCGCCGTAATAGGCCGCGACATAATGGGGCACATTGGGCAGGAACAGGCCTATCCGATCACCCTTTTTGACACCCATCGCCTGCAAGCCATGAGCCACCCGCCCCATGCCATCGCGGCATTCGGAATAGCTGTATTTACGACCCAGAAAATCAAGCGCAATCGCATCGGGATTTCGGGCCGTACTGTCGTAGAACATATCGGGCAGGGAGAGCGGCGGGAAATGCTGATCCCAGTCCACTGGATGGTTGTATTTCTCTTTCCAGATTATTGCGTCATTCGCCATTGCCATCACGGTATGTGAACGGCAGGCCAGACGCAATATTTATGGTATAGAACCTGACCTTAATCGCTCTTTTTCCTGAACGGATCGATCCACTCGGCAACCTGTTCGATGGCCTGCGCCTCAACATGATGCGCGGCCTCCACCTGGCGGGCGGCATCGTCGCGTTCCTTGCGCAGTTCCTCGATCAGCGCTTCGCGATCTCCGTCAAAGCGCACATCGGTCGGCGCTTCAAGCCCCGCCTTTTTCGCCGCCTTGGCCACCAGAGCGTCCAGTTCGCGCTGCGAACACAGGCCCAGCGTCACCGGGTCCTTGGGCGTGATATTGGAGATATTCCAGTGCGAACGGTCGCGGATGGCAGTGATCGTCGTGCGCGTGGTTCCGATCAGCAAACTGATGGCGCCGTCGGACACTTCAGAATGGTTGCGCAAGATCCAGGCGATGCCATCAGGCTTGTCCTGACGCTTGGAAACCGGCGTATAGCGAGGCCCCTTGGTACGGCGAACCTGATCTGGGCCTTTCAGCATCGTCAGCCGGTAATCGGGGTCCTTCTGACCCTTTTCGATTTCATCCATGCTCAGCTCATGCGCACGCACCGGATCGCGGCCGGTATATTTGGTCGCCGCCGTGTCGTCAGCAATGGCTTGCACCTCCAATATGTGGAGACCGCAAAATTCGGCAATCTGCTCAAATGAGAGTGCAGTGTTATCGACAAGCCAACTGGCGGTCGCATGGGGCATAAGCGGCTGGGCCACGTTTACTCTCCAGTACCAATAATAAGGGCCGCCCCTTGCAGGACGGCCATCGCGTAACAGCCATTTAGGGCAAATGACCAACCCCGGCAAGTTCAAACACACCCTACACTGCTTTTGTCCCGCCCGGAACCATTTTAAGCGGCATCAACAACCAATTCGGGATCGAACGGCGCAAGACCATCGACGAATTCGCGTGCGCTCGCAGCCCATGTGAACTGACGGCCATAGGTTGCGCAATCCACCCGATCGAGCCGCAATGCCGCAGCAATGGCATCGTCCAGATCATCCCGCATCGCACCTGTCTGCCGCGTCAATATATCGACAGGTCCCGTCACCGGGTAGGCGGCGACAGGCGTGCCACAAGCCAGCGCCTCGATCATCACCAGCCCGAATGTGTCGGTCCGGCTGGGAAAGACGAATACATCGGCATGTGCGAACGCACCGGCCAGTGCGCGCCCTGACATGGCGCCCAGGAATTGCGCCTGCGGATAAACCTTTTCCAAGGCCGCACGCGCTGGCCCGTCGCCGACAACGACTTTTGTTCCGGGATGCGAACCGGCGAGAAATGCCTCCAGATTCTTTTCGACCGCAACCCGGCCGACATACAGTTGAATCGGTCGCGCCATGTCCGCAAAGACATCTGGAGCAGGCGCATCGGCACTGAAACAGGACAGGTCGACACCCCGGCCCCAATGGCGCACCTGCGCAATACCATGAGCACGCAGATTTTCGCGTACCGTGCGGGTCGACACCAGCACCGCCTGCGCCGGACCGTGGAACCAGCGAATATAGCGCCAGAACCAGTGGGCCGGCAGGCCCGTCCGCTTCGCCACATATTCGGGAAATTGCGTGTGGTATGCGGTGGTGAAGGGAATGTGGTTGCGCAGGCACCATCGCCGGGCGGACAGGCATAACGGCCCCTCAGTCGCCAGATGCACCGCATCAGGCAGAAACGCCTCGATCCGCCGCCCCACCGTTGCCGCCCGTGCCACGGCCAGCCGGATTTCGGGATAGGTGGGACAGGGCAGCGACCCATATTGATCGGGAGAGATCAATTCGATCCTGTGTCCCATCGCTTCCAGTTCGTGGCGTACCGACTGCAACGTCCGCACAACCCCGTTTACCTGCGGCAACCAGGCGTCCGTGACCAGCGCGATCTTCATGCTGCAAGTTGCCTGCGTGGTGAAATGGAGGCGGCATTGCGGGCGGCAATCTCATCGGCCCAGTGCAGCACCTTCATCTGCCCGTCATGATGTTCGATCAGTGCCGTGCAGCCTTCCACCCAGTCGCCGTCATTATAATATTCAATGCCCGCAATATCCCGGATTTCGGCAGTATGGATATGGCCGCACACCACGCCATCGACGCCGCGCGCGCCAGCTTCATGCGCCACGACTTCCTCGAACTTGGATATGAACTCGACCGCGTTCTTGACCTTGTGCTTGGCCATTTTGGACAGCGACCAGTATTACAGGCCAAGGCGGCTACGCACTGCGTTCACCAGCACATTGAGTCGCATCAGCGTTTCATAGGCGGCATCGCCGGCAAAGGCGAGCCAGCGGTGCGCGAGCATCACCGTATCGAATTCATCGCCATGCAAAACCAGCAGCTTGCGCCCGTCTGCGGTCTCATGCAGCGCCTTACGCCGGATTTCGACGCCGCCGAAGTTGAGGCCGGTGAACTGACGGAACATTTCATCATGGTTGCCCGGAATATAAACGATCCGCGTGCCGCGCTTTGCCCGCTTCAATATCCGCCAGACGATGTCATTATGCGCGGCGGGCCAGTAAAACCGCTTTTTCAGCCGCCAGCCATCGATAATGTCGCCGACCAGATACAGGGTCTGGCTATCGACATTATCGAGAAAGTCGATGAGCATTTCGGCATTGCAGCCCCGTGTGCCCAGATGAATGTCGGAAATCCAGATCGTTCGGTATGAACGGCGACCGCTCCCAACCGGTTCTGGATGATACGGCGCGCTGTTGCTGAAATCGTCGATGTCAGCACCAAATGACAATCGCGTAATCGCGTCCATAGTAATCCCCAAAGCGTCTTGCCTCGGGACCAGATATTTAACGCTGCAATGTTACAATTTAACTTGGAATATGACGATTTTGCTACGGTTTTCGGGAATCCTCATACCGTCGCCCCTGCGAAGGCGGGGGCGACGAAAATGAATCATACCATCAGTATGATCTTCCCCACATGCTCCCCTGCCTCCATCCGGGCATGGGCAGCGGCGGCCTGTGCCAGTGGAAAGGCGCGATCCATGACTGGATGCAATTTGCCATCTTCGACAAAGGGCCACACGACCCGCGAGATCTCCTCTGCAACCAGCGTCTTGAAGGAGACCGAGCGCGGTCGCAGCGTCGATCCTGTCAGGGTCAGTCGCCTCTGCATAATTTCCAAAAGAGGAATTTCCGTCTTCACGCCACGCTGCGTCGCAATGGAAACATGCCGGCCATCCTCCGCCATGCAGGCAAGGTTGCGCGGCACATAATCGCCGCCGACCATGTCCAGCA
>JAENVZ010000262.1 GCA_016650315.1 Alphaproteobacteria bacterium
CAGATCGCGGCGCCGATACCTCGACCGCCGCCGGTAACCAGCGCGACCTTGCCCTTGAGCACCGCCCTAGCGTGATTGTCAGCCACGATTGTCTCCATGGACTGATCGCCAGTTGTTCCCATAGTGGTATCGTCCCCGTCGGTCAGGCGTCGACCGCGGCGGGAGTGGTGACGTCCACTGGCGACTGGAGCAGGATCGTCTTCGTTTCAAGATAATTCATTAACCCCTCTGTACCGCCCTCGCGGCCGATGCCTGATTGCTTGAATCCTCCAAAGGCGATGGTGAAATCGTTGCGGAAAGCATTGTGCGCGACGGTGCCGGACCGAACTTGGCGAGCCACCGAAAATGCCCGCTCCGGATCATTGGTGAACACGGACGCGTTCAATCCGTAATCGGTATCGTTGGCAATCTGGACCGCGTGACGCTCATCGTCGGCCGGGATGAGAGACAATACCGGGCCGAATATTTCCTCACGCGCGATTGTGGCATCGTTATCTACATTGGCGAACAAAGTGGGTTCGATATAATAGCCGCGTCCCAGATGAGCTGGTCGTCGCCCGCCGGTGACAAGTTTGGCGCCGTCTGCCTGTCCACATTTGATGTAATGTTCCACCTTGTCGCGTTGGCGCTGCATCGCAAGGGGTCCCATCTGGGTGCTGGGGTCAAAGGGATCCCCCACATTCACCTTATCGAGCTGTGACTTGAGGGCGTCGGCCAGTTCATCATGCCGTGATCGGCTGACGATGATACGGGTCAATGCGGCACAGACCTGTCCCGTCAGGATGGTCGTCGATGCGGCGATTGTCTGTGCGAAAGCACCCACATCATAGTCATCCAACAGAATTGCCGGCGACTTGCCGCCAAGTTCCAATGTGCAGCGGGCGATCCGGTCGCCGCAGATTGAACCAATTTTACGGCCAGCCGCTGTCGATCCGGTAAAGCTCACTTTGTCGACGCGGCGATCCCGCACCAACAGTTCCGAAACCTCGCGTTCGGCGGTGACGACGTTTAGCACCCCTTTCGGTAGGCCAATTGCTTCAGCGATTTCTCCCAATACCAATAGCGTTCCGGGTGCCTCCGGCGAGGCCTTCAGAATAACCGTACACCCGGCCAGAAGTGCCGGCGCTATCTTCCAGCTTGCGAGCATGAGCGGTCCGTTCCACGGTACGATTGCCGCGACTACGCCGACGGGCTCCCGCACAAGATATCCGGCGCCGCCCTGGGCTGGCTGGTGTGGCTCGATGAACGGAAATGTATCCGCCATGTTGGCATGGAAATCATAGACGCCAGCAAAAATGGGTATGATGTTGGTGTTGGCCGCATAAAGCGAACCCATTTCCCCCGCCCATATGCCAGCCAGTTCGCTGGCACGCGCCCGCAGTTCCTGAGCCATCTTACGCAAGTAATCGGCCCGTTCGGCATGCGACAGGCGCGGCCATGGTCCTTCGTCGAACGCCTTGCGCGCGGCGACGATTGCACGTTCGATATCGTCGGCCGCTGCTTCCGCCACGCTGTAGAAATGCTCTTCGCTGGCAGGCGAGATCACCTTGATCTGTGCATTGGTTGTGGGCTGCATCCATTCGCCATCTATGAAGAAACGATCCGGATGTTTTAGGACGCTAGCAAAGTCTGTGTATGCAACCATCTGACATCTCTCCATTTATATGCACCATCAAGTGGCGTCAGCAATGTTGGAGCTTGTCAAGGTGGAAGGATTGGATCCATCTCGTCCCCGGACAAGCCCGTCTGGTCTGGTACATTGAGTGACATAGCAAGCCGCATAGGTCAATTATTGAAATATAATTTTGTATGGTGAAATGAATCTGCGGCGCAATTTTCCTGTTGGATGCATCGATCTGTAACGATCAACCCTTGCGGATCATATCTACAGCCTTTTCGGCAATCATCATGGCCGTTGCGTTTGTGTTAACGCTGATCACACGCGGCATGATCGATGCATCCACAACGCGCAGGCCGGAAAGGCCTATCACCTTGAGCTCAGGATCGACGACAGCATCGTCGCCCGTGCCCATTTTGCATGTCCCGACAGGATGATAGGCAATGCCTGTCGTTGCGCGGATATAGCGTTCCCAATCCGCATCTTCGTTATGTACCCTGTCTGGAATCCGCGGTCCAACGACGATCCGAGAAAAAGCCTCCGTATTAAACAGGCGTTCGACGAACTTCATACTCCCGATGAGCGTTTCCATATCGCGAGGATCGTCGTAGAAACGATGATGTATCCTCAGATTGCCATCCGGCTTGAGCGTGATTTCTCCACGGCTGTGCGGATGGCAAATGGTTGCTGTAATGTTGAGTGCCGGAGCCTTTGGGATGAAGAGGCGACCATCGGGTTGAATATCAAAGCTCAGTGCTACGAAATGGAGCTGAATATCAGGCTCCACCAAGCCTTCGCGCGTGCGTGCAAGACCCATCGCCTGAGCAATGGGGGCGGTGAGTGCCCCGGTTCTCTTGAACATGAACTTTAATGCATGTCCAATCGCGTTGAGGGGCTCCATTGCGTTGCCTAGCGTGGGTACATTGACAAATTTATGTAGTCCCGCGGAGGGGTGCTCCTGAAAGTTACGGCCGACGCCGGAAAGGGCATGTACTGGTGTGATGCCGGCATCTTTCATCGCCGTCGCCGGGCCGATGCCAGAGCGGAGAAGAATGGAAGGACTGCCGAATGTGCCAGCGCTCAATATGATCTCGCGTCGCGCTTTGATCTTTATCTGTTGACCCTGACGCGTAGCAATAACACTTGTAGCGCGCCCGTTTTCGACTTCGATGCGATTGACATAGCTATGTGTCAGCACCTTCAAATTGGGCCGGTTGCGAGCCGGTCGAAGATATCCTTTTTCCGCGCTGCAACGCCATCCATTTCGCTGCGACACCTGAGTAAGGAATGCGCCATCCATCTGGCCGCTGTTATAATCCGCTATCGTGGGAAGGCCAAGTTCCCGGCATGCCGACAGAAATGTCTGAGTGAGTGGATGTGCCTCTCGCATCGGAGCGGACGATATAGGGCCATTATTGCCTCGCGCTGGGCCAGGTGTACCCACCCAATTCTCAAGACGTTTTAAATAGGGAAGAACGTCCTCATATCCCCACCCCGGCGCTCCTGTATCACGCCAATGGTCATAATCCGCTGGTGTCCCGCGGATATAGACTTGTCCGTTGATCGAACTGCTGCCCCCAAGCATGCGTCCGCCGGACCAGTACTGGACCCGATTATCTATCGTGGGGTCTGGGTCCGAATCATAGAGCCAATCGAACTTCTTGTTTCCGACAAGGTGGGAATAACCAGCGGGTATCTGGGCGATGAACGATCGGGCTTCCCCGCCAGCTTCGATCAAGACAACCTTGGTTGCGGCGTCTTCCGACAATCGGCTTGCAAGAACAGAGCCTGCACTACCGCCCCCGACGATAATGTAATCGGCGTCGAGAATATCGATGTTTGCGTGGGATTTTGTCACTTGGCTCTCCGGGGTATGTTTTGCTTTTTATGGTCGTGCAATGTTTCAGGGCATCTTGATTTTATTGGGCAATTTCAAGCTGGGCGATCTTGTCACCTTACTTATTTAACGCAGAACCGTAGCTCGCCGAGCTTTGGGGGAAAGTGATTGGCTGCCTCGAAATAGGCTTCCACAGGGGCAGCAGGTTTGAGCAGCATGAACTTTCCTGTATTATGGAATATAATTTTGCATAGCGGACGAGCAGGGGGTGCGCAAGGTGCTCATCCCGGTTGGATATCCATCAAACAGGACTTGCATTCGTTCATGCATGGATGCGCTGGATCGCGAGCAGGATTATTCTTCGCGCTGGGCGACGGTGGTCCCTGCTCTCTGCAGCCAGACCGGTACAAGTCCAAAACCCTCGCGGGTTCTATCATTTCACCCGGAGCGATAAGATGTTACGTCGCTGTTAGCCCTGCGAACCAGATGACGTGTTTGGCACCCTTGCCATTGCTTCGTGCTCGTACGGCAATCTCATTCACGGTGAAACCGGCGTTTTTCAGACGGTGTGCAAACGCATCGTCCTTGCCAGCCGACCAGATGGCGAGGATGCCCCCAGGTCTGAGTGCGGCCTTGGCTGCCTGCAGCCCCCGCTCGGAATAGAGCTGATTGTTAGCGTCCCGCACCAGCCCGTCCGGTCCATTGTCGACATCAAGCAAAATCGCATCGAACATTGAGGGGGAGGACCGAATGACTGCAGCGACATCATCCTGCACAATCTGTACGCGCGGATCGTCGAGGCAGCCTGCTGTCAGTTCCTGCATCGGACCGCGTGCCCAGACAATGATTTCGGGGACCAGTTCGGACAAGGTGACACTTGCGTCGAGGGGTAGCACAGCCAGGGCCGCGCGCAGGGTAAAGCCCATGCCATAGCCGCCAATTAGCAAATGTGACTTCGTCCGGTCGGCGATCCGCGCACAACTCATTGTCGCCAGCGCTTCTTCCGAACCGCGCATTCGCGTACTCATAAGTTCGTTGCGATCGAGCAGAATCATGAAATCTCTGCCATGACTGACCAGGCGCAGTTGTTCGCCTCCTGGTATCTGCGCCGTTCCGATCAATTCGCGCGGGATCATTCACCTGTCTCCAGCACAGTTTTGCGCTCAGTCCTTGCGCCGTTTACAGGGTTGGTGTGTGCCGTTATCGAGGCTTCTCGCCATAATCCTGGCTGTATTCCATCGATCGTCCAGTCACCAATACTCCATCGAACAAGCCGGAGTGCCGGATGGCCGATGGCTGCGGTCATCCTGCGCACCTGTCGGTTTCGTCCTTGCCGGATTGTCAGCTTGAGCCAGCAATCGGGGATGCTCTTGCGGAAACGCACCGGCGGATCGCGGGGCCAGAGTGCAGGATCGGCGATGCGTTCCACCATGGCCGGACGGGTCAAGCCGTCTTTCAAATCGACCCCCTGCCTTAAGCGATCAAGGCTTGCCTCTTGCGGATCACCTTCGACTTGCACAAGATAGGTCTTTGGCACCTTGAATTTGGGATCGGCGATCCGCGCTTGCAATCTGCCATCGTCGGTGAGCAGGAGCAGGCCCTCGCTATCACGATCAAGTCGTCCTGAGGGATAAACGCCTGGCACGTCAATAAACTTCGACAGGGTGACGCGGGCCAAATCCATGCCGCGGTCGGTGAACTGCGACAGCACGCCATAAGGTTTGTTGAACAGGATCAACCGCGACATATATGCCTCATCTTTCCTCTTCCTCAAAAGCCACGCTGCCTTGATTAAACAGTTTCGCAATCAGGGTCATGGCGGAATCCGATTTCGCGAGATCAGGTTCGATCATGAAGCAATCCTGCGCGCAGAGCTGTTCCGCAAATGGCGTGGTGTCCTGATCGCATTCAAAACACGCGCCATCAACGAACAACGACACGGCATGTGCTTCTCCCCTGACAAAAGAAAAGCGGCTGGCCGGATTGCGGCATAACGGGACATGGCTGGTGAGATAGGCGCGCACATCCTCCATCCGTAGGGGTTCCTCTGGCTGCCAATCCATATCGGGATATTTGCGTGCGCTGTTATATCGCCCGAACCAGCGGGCGAATGCCTCTCGGTCAAGCATTTTCTCGGTGATCATGCCGTACAGTCCAGCAATGGCCGTCGCGGAAATTTCGCCCGGATTGCCTCGCGCCTTCCAATTCGGCCCGCTGTAATGATCCTCGTAACGATCATCATCTTGCATTTCTTCAAGCAGATGATCGCACCAGTGCGCAATCAGTTCGCTGCGCGATGGTGCGCGAAAGCCGATCGAATAGGTCATGCAGTCATCGCCTACCGCGATGCCATTATGTGCAAAGCGCGGCGGTACATAGAGAATGTCGCCCGGTTCGAGAATCCATTCGTCGGTTGCGTCAAACTTTGCAAGTAAACGCAGATCATCATGCGGCAACAATTCGGTGGTGTGATCACACCGCGCACCGACCTGCCAGCGGCGTTTACCCAAACCTTGAATCAGGAACACATCATATTGATCATAATGAGGACCCACGCCGCCGCCATCTGTCGCGTAGCTCACCATCACATCGTCAATACGCCAATTGGGTATGAAGCGAAACGGATCAATAAGCGCAGCCACGCCCGGCACCTGCGTGTCGACGGCCTGTACCAGCAACGTCCAGGGCTTTTTGCCGAGCTGACTAAAGCGCGATTCAGGGAAAGGTCCGTGTTCGGCTTCCCAAGCGGTGCGGCTTTGCGTGACCAAGCGTGCTTCGACATCGTCTTCGCAAGCCAGTCCGGCGAGTTCATCAGGTCCGAGCGGATTGCTCCATAACGTCCAGGGGTTCCTGATCAGCAGCGGTTTCTTTTGCCAGTAATCGCGCAGGAATATGTCGGCGTCGAAATCATGGAATGGCATGGATTCTCGCAAAATTGGCAGCGGGCGCTGGGAGTGATCGCAAAACTGCTGGTCGCGCGCTATCGTCAATGAAGACTGCACGAACATATTTGTTCCGCGTGTAAGACCACCTACATCGCCGACAAAAGTCTCTGTGTCAAAGCGGACCGGGAGATTTTAGCGGTTATGGGTTTCCCAATTGGGCAGGCAAGTGCGTCAATCGGCAGTGGGGATAAGCTGGTCGTGTCGGAAGCAGCGAAAACCCTGATATCAAGTGCGATCCAGGCGCTCGATGGTTATGATTATCTGGAAGGGTTCGGAGTCGCCAATATCTACGAAGGCGCCTTCGACAGCCAGCACTTGGCCATATGGTCATAACATGCGCATTAGACCCATAGGGAAGGATATCCCCATGAATGATCCCGTCGTTATCGTCAGCTATGCCCGTACCCCCATGGGTAGGTTCCAAGGCGCTTTGTCCGGCCTCAAGTCCACCGAACTTGGTGCTGCGGCGGTCAAGGCTGCCGTTGAGCGGGCAGGCATTGGTGGGGACAAGGTCGAGCGTATCTATATGGGGTGCGTGCTGCCCGCAGGCCTTGGTCAGGCGCCCGCCCGTCAGGCCGCACTGGGCGCGGGACTGCCCCAGTCGGTGGAGGCAACCACCGTCAACAAGATGTGCGGATCGGGTATGCAGGCGGCGATCATGGCCGCCGAAGCTTTGGTGGCGGGCAGCGCCGACGTCATTGTGGCGGGCGGTATGGAAAGCATGACCAACGCACCCTATGCCCTTCCCAAGCATAGGTCGGGCGCGCGAATTGGCCATGACCGGATTATCGACACAATGATGATGGACGGACTGGAAGACGCCTATGAGCCAGGCAAGGCCATGGGCGTCTTCGCCGAAAATGCCGCGCGCGACTATCAGTTCACCCGCGCAGAGCAGGATGCATATGCCATCCGTTCGCTCGAACGCGCAAACGCAGCCATCGCCAGCGGGGCTTTTGTAAAGGAAATCGTGCCGGTGACAGTGCCCGGACGGGGCGGGGATATGCTGGTCGATACCGATGAGCAGCCCGGCAAGGCGAAGCCAGAGAAGATTCCATCCTTGAAGCCCGCCTACGTCAAGGATGGCACGATCACCGCTGCAAACGCCTCTTCGATTTCGGACGGCGCAGCGGCGCTGGTGATGACCCGGAAGAGTGTGGCTGAGAAACTGGGTCTGCCGGTCATCGCGACGGTCGTTGCCCATGCCGCCCATGCCCATGAACCTGGGTTGTTTACCACTGCGCCGGTTCCGGCAATACGCAAAGCCCTCGAAAAAGCCGGTTGGTCGGTTGAGGATGTTGAC
>JAENVZ010000263.1 GCA_016650315.1 Alphaproteobacteria bacterium
AAATGCCCGAAGTGTTCCAGAAGCGGGTGGCGGGCGCTTATGAGACCGGACAGCTTGACGAAGCGGGGACATTTACTGATCGGGCGCAACTGATGGCCGATGCCTGGAAGATGGCCGATCACACAACGTTCATCGGTTATGGCGTCAGCCAATTTAGCAAGATTCATCCTTCCGGCCAGCCGGTCCATAACATGTATCTGCTGGCGTGGACCGAAGGGGGTATGCCCGCTTTGATCGGTTGGGTTATCATGGTGCTGACTCTGGTTGCCCTGCCATTGCCTGTATTGCGCAGTCATCCAGCAGAAGCGGCGGTTTGCTGCGGTGTTATTTTCGTTTTCCTATCATATACCATGGCCAGTCCGCACATGTTCGGGCGCTTATGGATGGTGCCGCTGATGTTGCCGCTCGGCCTGCTCCTGACGCGTCCATCCGCGCCAACGGCGGTGCCGGGCAGGGATGTTGGCGGTTCTGCGACATGATGGGCTGTGCGGCGCATTGGTCGGTGTGCGGTCGACACATTCTGGCCGGAGCGCTGCTGCTGTTCCAGGTCACGAGCTGTTCGGCTCAGCCGGTTCGGGAGGATATTCTCGAACGGACGGCGGGACCGCTTTCGTCTGCATTTCCTGGTGCTATCGGCTATGGCGCGGCAAGCAAGGGCGGGCGCGGTGGCCGCATCCTGTTTGTAACTACACTGGCCGATAGTGGGCATGGCTCCTATCGCGCCTGTGTCGAAGCGAGTGGCCCCAGGACCTGTGTTTTTAGAGTTGCCGGACTTATCCGCTTCACCGGAAAGCCGCCGGTCATCCGTAATCCCTATCTCACCATCGCCGGGCAGACCGCGCCAGGAGAAGGCATCACACTGGCGCATTCGGGCGGAGTGGACGGGTTCACTCCGGTCGTCGTCGAAAAGACGCACGATGTCATTATCCGGGATATTCGCGTGCGGATCGACCAGCCGGGCTTTGATCGGGGCGCAAACGACGCCTTTACCATCGAGGACAGCCATGATGTCGTTCTGGACCATGTGAGCGGAAGCTGGGCTGCGGACGAACTGGTCAACGCCTATGGCGACAATGACAATATCACCATAAGCTGGTCCTTGTTCGCCGAAGGCATGCCCAGACACGATAAATGCGCCTTGCTGGGCAGCGATCCCAAGGGGCCGCAGCACATCAGCTTTATCGGCAATTTGTGCGCCCATAATGGCGACCGCAATCCGGACGTTAATTTCCCGCCCGGTTCCTGCGTGGAGGTCATCAACAACGTGCTCTATAATGCCCAATCGCAATTCGCCGAAATCTGGGAAAGCTATGGCGGTTCGCCGGTGGCGCTGGTTGGCAATATCCTGCGCGCGGGGCCGAACACCAGGGAACAGGCCATCGGCATCGACCATGTAACCATCGGATCGACGGGTCCTGCGCAAATTTATATCGACGACAACAAGTTCGACGGAGACTTTCAATATCTGGCCGCCGACCTGAGCAAGGTCCGGGTCGCAAGCCCTCCCTGCCCACTGACCGTAAAGCCGGTGTCTGCAACCAAGGCTTATGACAGGGTACTCGATGTGGCTGGGGCGTTTCCGAGAGATTCATTTGATGCACGGATTGTATCGGAAGTGAAGTCCCGCACCGGGCACCTCAAGAAGATGGTCGGAACGATCGATGTCGGAAAAGATGACGACAATGGCTTGCCCTATCCCGATGCCGATGTCGACGGAATGGACGATGAATGGGAGGTCCGGAATGGAGCCGATCCGCACAAAGCGGACAGCTGGCTGGATGCCAATCGAGATGGACTTAGCAACTTTGACGCGTTTCTCGATTATCTCCAGCGCTTGAAAATGGGAATATCAACCGATTGAGGCACCCAAAATGGGCTGGGTGACTGACCGGAATCGTCAAAGCCCTGACTACGACTTCTGGCTAGTATCACGGGCTGTTCAGACAATCATCAGGAGGACCGACATGAGGATGTTGATACAAACTGGCAGAATGCTGTTACTGGCATCCGCATGGCTTCTTTCAGCCTGCGCAGGCGGGACGGGCAACCTGCCGTCGCTTCCGGCCATCGAGGCGGGCCAATATCGTCTGGATGCCGGTGACGAGGTGCGAATCACCGCATATGGCATGGATGCGCTGACCAACAATTATCTGGTTAGCGACACGGGCTATATCTCATTGCCGCTCATCGACAATGTGCCCGCCAAGGGCAAGACGGTAGGCGAATTGCAGAGCGACATCG
This sequence comes from Alphaproteobacteria bacterium, assembly GCA_016650315.1. GTDB lineage: Bacteria > Pseudomonadota > Alphaproteobacteria > Sphingomonadales > Sphingomonadaceae > Rhizorhapis. The sequence goes on from JAENVZ010000263.1 coordinate 2,242, forward strand.
CCAAGATCCTGTATGAAAAGGAGATTTTGCGGTCGCCCAGCATCAATGTGCAGGTCACCAAATACCGGCCATTTTATATTTTGGGAGAGGTCAAGAGTCCCGGCGAATATCCATACCGGCCCGGTATGTCGGTCCTGACAGCCATTTCAACGGCTGGGGGCTATACTTTCAGGGCCGATCAATCGAATATGATCGTGACTCGTCAGGTGGACGGTCATGGCATTACCGGACGGGCAACCGAAAATACGCCAATTCAACCGGGGGATACGATTCGTGTCAAGGAAGGCTGGTTCTAGGATTATGACCTTACACAAGCAAAAGGGGATGGCGGCCAGACGAGTCTGGCCGCTTTTTGTTGTAATTGGCGGAGCACTTGGATGCGTGGCGCCTGCGTTTGCCCAGCAGGACGAGGACGGGCGTTATTCATCGGTGCTCGATCTGCCACGCAAGGGATATGAACCGCGCACCATCCAGATGGGCGCGCTCGTGCTTCGCCCGGAACTGGATGTCGATGGCGAATATGACAGCAATATCTATGCTGCGCAGTCGAACAAGGTGGATGATTTCATCCTGATCGCCGCCCCCAGGCTGGATTTCAATCTTGACCACGATACGCTCCAATTCGGTGCGGAGACTTTTGCCACGTTCCGCCGTTACGCAGATCGCACCAGTGAAGACAGCACCACATTCGGTGGCAAGGCGCATCTGACGTTGAAGCCGACGGCGATGTCGAGCCTTGCGGGCGGTATCGGCCTTGTCCGCGCGATGGAAGATCGTGGTGATCCCGAAGCGCGCATTTTGACCGGTATCGGACCTCGGCGATTCAACGATTTTTCAGGTGAGTTGTCCTATCGCATCACCGGGGCCAGGCTGGGCGTGCAGGCCAGCGGCGAGGTGCACAAGTTCAATTATCTGAGCGCGTTGGATGATGAGCGCGATCATACCAGCTATCGCGGCGCGCTGCGCGGCGTTTACCGGATGTCGGCGCTAATGAGCCTGTTCATGCAGGGCTATGTCAATCGGCGGGCGTTTCGTCTGGCGACTGACAATGAAGGAATTGGGCGCAACGCGACCACCTATGGCGGAAGCCTGGGTGTGCAGATCGATCCGGGCGGGAAGCTTCGGGGGGAGGCCAATGCGGGCGTCTTCCGCTTCGATCCCGATGACACAATTCTGAAGCCCTATACCGGCATCCAGTTTGGAGCGAACCTGTCCTATGCCTTGACGCCGCGTTCGGCGATTACCTTTTCGGCCTTTCGTGGCGATGTGGCAACTGTGCGCAATGGCGCGACTGCCAGAACCGACACGCGACTTGTGCTGGGTCTTGACCAGGAGGTGCGGCACAACTTGCTCTACAAAATGGCGGTTTCCTGGCGGGAAACCAATTTCCGGGGAACCAGTGAGCAGCAGCGGGTATGGGGCGGCAATGCGGAATTGGAATATCTCTTCAACAGGCATGTTTCGCTGGCGGCATCGGGTCGGTACGCGCATCGTAACAGCAATGTGCCGGGTCAGGATTATGAACGATTTCGCGCCGGATTGGTGCTGCGCCTGAAATATTGATTGTCCTGCCCGATTGGGCGTCGGTCATAACTCCAATGCGCAATCGACTCTTTCCCTGACGTTGACAAAGATCGGTCGGTGGAGACGAAATGAAGAACATGGTCCTTGCCAGGAAAGCGATTGCGCCGTGCGCCAGAAAACCGCATGTCGCCTTTGTCTTGCAGGGACTTGGGGCTGGGGGATCGGAGCATATTGTCAGCTTGCTCTGCAATCATTTCACGGCCCAGGCCTGGACCGTCACATTGTTTGCCTTTGAGGATAGAACGGCCCGGCCCTATTATCCGCTCGACCCTGCGGTGCGGGTGATGCCGCTCGGTATGAAATCACGGCAAATGCCGTTTATAGCGGGAATGGCGACGCTGTGGGCGCGGGTGCGGTTGTTGCGCAAAGGCTTTGAAGTCACCGGACCCGATCTCGTCGTTAGTTTCCTGACACGCACGAATATTCTTTCGCTTCTGGCTGCGCGACGTCTCAACCTGCCCGTGATCATATCGGAGCGCAACAATCCGGCCTTGCAGAGTATTGGTCCCATATGGGAACGGATGCGGCGCTGGACCTATCCGCACGCTTATGGCCTGATCACGATGACAAAGGGTGCGATGGACTATTTCGCGCCCGCGATGCGCAAGCGGCAACAGGTGATTCCCAATCCCGCGACCATGCCCGCAAAGGCAAAGTTCTGGCGGTGCGATGGTCGGACGATGGTCGCAGTCGGCAGGCTCACCTGGCAAAAGGGATTCGACCGTCTGCTGGACGCTTTTGCACGCATTTCCAGGACTCATCCTGACTGGCGGCTCGTCATATGGGGAGAGGGCCCGGACCGCGAAACGCTTGAGCGGCAACGCCATGATTTGGGCCTTGACGACCGGGTTGACCTGCCCGGCGTTAGCGCTCGACCGGGTGGCTGGATCGAGGATGCCGATCTGTTCATCCTTTCCTCCCGCTTTGAAGGCTGGGGCCTGGTCCTGGGAGAGGCGATGGCGGCGGGCCTGCCCGTCATATCCTTTGACTGCCAGTGGGGACCGACCGAAATGATCGAGCATGAGCAAAGCGGCCTGCTTGTCCCGGAAGGGGACATAGAGGCTTTGGCGAGTGGTCTGGACCGGCTGTGCTCCGATGAAGAACTGCGCGCCCGCCTCGCGGTCAATGCGCGCGTTGCGATGGAGCGCTATTCGCCCGAAAAAATATTGCAATATTGGCAGCAGACCATCGAGGCAGCGTTGCCGAAATTGTCAGACGCTGATGGGCTGGAGTCGGAGGTACTGGCAACATCGACCTAAAACTGATCAGGAGTCTGGTCCGGCAGGTCCGGCAATGGCAAGACGAAATCTATCTTCGTAGGGTCGCAACCAATTGCGACGCCTTCCTTGTATCCTACCCTAAATGCGGTCGGACCTGGCTTCGATTCCTGCTGTCCAACTATTTCGCGGATATTGCCGGGCGCGACTTGAAGCCGGACCTGACAACCACATTCCAGATGCTGCCTAATTTTGATCTTGACCCGGTACGTGGTCTTCCTGCCTTCGCATTACAAGACCAGTGGCCCAAACTGCCCTTGCTGGCGGTCAGTCATCGCACGTATGACGAAAGACTGTTTCAGGATCGTCCGGTCATTTTCATGATTCGGGACCCACGAGATGTGATGGTTTCCGCCTATTTCCACGCGGTTCGCCATAAGCAGCAATTCAACGGACCGATCGGCACCTTTCTGAATGTTGCCAATTATGGCCTTCCGGCTTTCGTTGCCTATCTCAACGGCTGGGCATTGGGTCTTGCCCATAGGCCGCATATTATTTTGAGCTACGAACGACTGTCAGCGGAAACAGCAGCGGCTGTTACAGAATTGCTGATGTTTCTCAACATTGAGGTCAGGCCTGACGCGCTGGACAAGGCCATTGAAGCGGCGCGTTTCGATCAGATGCAGGCAATGGAACAGAAGGAAGGCATCCCCGGCCACGCTTATGACCGTTCCGACATCCAAAGTCTTCGTATGCGTAGTGGGAAGATAGGCCAATATGCCGAATATCTGAGTCCAGAGGAGGCTGCGCTGATCATCCGGCGTTGTCAGCGTGCGCTTGTCCCGGCGGCACGGGAATTGTTCATTCATAGCGGCATCGATCTCGATGCTTGCCATATTCCGGGCGTTGTCCAGCCATTGCGACTGGCGGGCGGGATCGAAGCGAGGGGATGAGGGCGTTCGGAGGCGTGGTCCAGTCGAAGGAGTGGAATATGATATTTGGGTCTACTCCATCATAGCGGATAGCTCCGCCAGAGCCGCGATGGTCTAATTCCCATCACGATAGGGATATATTAATGGCTGGCGAGCGACCCGTGATAATCTGTTTTCCCTTTACCGGCGATACCGTCGGCGGCAGCTATATTTCGGCGCTTGGTCTGATCCGCAAACTTGACCGGGACCGCTTCACCCCTCTGGTCCTGCCGCAGCGGCCCGATGGCGCAGTGGCGGCCTTGTTCCGCGAGAATGGCATTGAGATAGAAAAGTCCTTTCACTGGACCGAACAGAGCTTCGCCAGGCGGATTGGCCCACTTGTCTTGATCAAAGCCCTTGGAGATGTGATTTCTCAAGTGCGCTTTCTGCGTTCAAGGAACGTGGATATCGTTCACAGCAATGATGGACGAACCCATGCGACATGGGCGCTGGCGGCCCGCCTCTCGGGGGCGAAGCTGCTTTGGCATCCTCGTGGGAATCCGTCGGCCATGGGGCTGCGGCTTGCCGCACCGCTGCTTGCCCATCAGGTAGTGGCGGTATCGCAATTCGCCTCGCCCCGGCCCGGTCTGTTTTCGGCCGCAGGCAAATCGGAAGTGGTTCACAGCCCCTTCGATACCACGCTGAAGGAAAATCGCACTACGGCGCATGCCGCGCTCGCTACAGAACTGAACGCACCGGATGATGCGATTTTCATCGGCTATTTCGGCACCTTCATCGAACGCAAGCGTCCTGCTCTCTTCATCGACAGCATCGCCGCACTCGTGGCGCGCAATCCGGGCCGCGCCATATATGGTTTGCTGTTCGGTGAGGATCTGGATGGACGGACGCAGAATGCGCTGGTGGCGCGTGTCCAAAAACGCAACATGACGGAGAATGTCCGCTTCATGGGCTGGCGCAAACCCGGATCGCGCTGGATCGCGGCATGTGACATGCTGATGGTGCCAGCAGTGAATGAACCTTTTGGTCGCACGCTGATTGAAGCGATGCTGGTTGGGACGCCCATTGTCGCGACCCGATCGGGCGGTAATGTCGAAGCGTTGCGCGATGGCGAAATCGGTCAACTCGTCCCGCCCGAGAGTGCCGATGCGCTGGCTGCCGCCTGCCTTCGTTATTGCGAATCGCCTGCCTTCGCTCGCCTGATGGCGCACCGCGCCGAAAGAGACGCACGCACGCGCTTTGGCGAGGAAGCGCACGCCCGGCGGATCATGGAGATTTATGACCGGATGCTGGCCGGAAAATCAGGTGCATCGGCCTGCTCACAGCGTCAGGCCGCCTGAGCGAGCGATTTAAGCGTACTACGTTTGCGCCTATTCAAGCCTTTGAACCCGACGACTATGCTGTCCCAGGACAGGAACGAAAAGGGGTTGGACGGTTGCCCGGCGGACACAGATCAGCATGTATTCAGACAGTCATGGCCGTTTCCAGGCATTGCGCTAGTTCCATTGCTTTAACATCACACTGGCAGAAAACGGATATTCTCACGTCTTTCTGCCGGTCGGGTCGCGGTGGGAGATAGATTGTGCAAGCCACACCAGCACTGCGCCTGCATCACATCGGCTTTCTTGTAACGAACCTGGAGGAGGCCGCCGCGCACTATCAGAATAATCTTGGTTATTGCATCGAAAGCCCCCTCATTGACGATCATGGTCAGGCCGCGACGGTTCAGTTCTTGCGGCAGCCGAGTGCATCACACTGGCTGGAGCTGGTATCGCCGCTTGGGGCGCGAAGCAGCCTCTGGAAAGCGCTGGAACGTGGCACATCGCTGCATCATCAATGTTATGAGACGGTGGACATCGCCACCAGTATGAACCGTCTTCGCGGCAATGGTTGCATGGCCCTGGGGCATCAGCAGCCAGGGGCAGCCTTTGACGGTCGGCCCATCGCCTGGATGATGGACCCCTTCAAGGGGCTGATTGAGCTGGTGCAGGCGGGCGATGGCGCTCGCTCGCTGGCCGAACTGGACCGGCTGAACCGGGAGGTGGTCCATGCCTGAACCCGCAAAACTTGTAATCGCTGGCGCTGGCGGATGGGGGCTGGAGGCGCTCTGGGTGGCCCGTGCCATGAACGCAGCGGGTACGGCACAATGGAACATACTTGGTTTCGCCGATGATCGCCCAGGTGCCGCAGGCAGCGAGCATTATGGGACGCCGATCCTTTGTTCGATCCCAGCCATTACTGACATGTGTGGCCGCGATGCCCTTGTGTTCATTGCCGTGGGCAACAATCAGGTGCGGAGCGATCTTGCCGCCTCGCTGGAGCGGCAAGGTGTGCGCTTCGCCACGCTCATCCATCCCAAGGCTGAACTGGCCGAAGACGTCAAAGTGAGGGAGGGCAGCTATGTTGGCCCCTTTGCCACTCTGGCGCCCGAATGCAGGGTCGGGCGGCATGTGATGGTGAACATTCACGCCGTGGTAGGTCATGAGGTCGCCGTCGGAGATTTCTCGCAACTCGCGCCCGGCGCGGTGGTGACTGGCGCGTGCACGTTGGGAGAAGGCGTATTTGTCGGCACCAACGCTTCGCTTCATCCTGGCCGCAGGCTTGGCGACTATAGTGTCGTAGCCGGTAATTCTTTCGTCGTCGCGGACCTGGAGCCGCGACAAACTGCAATGGGTATTCCCGCCAGACCGGTGTTTCAGAAACGATGATTGAACCAGCTATCAGAAACATTGTGCTTGAAACTCTCAAGATCGAGGAAAGCCAATATTCCGAGGATCTCGCTGCGGGCGATGTCGTCCAGTGGGATTCGCTTGGTCATCTGAGCCTCCTCATGGCGGTCGAGAAGGCCTTTGGCGTAACCTTCGACATTGGCGACGCCATCGAGAT
>JAENVZ010000264.1 GCA_016650315.1 Alphaproteobacteria bacterium
CTGCGCGGCAGCGGCCTGTTCAAACCCATGGGACCGGCAGGCGTCAAACAGATCGGCTTTCCTGAAGTCACCATACCCGATTTCAACCATTGGGCCGGCACCAGTGCCGAAGCCTTGGTACAAGGTTTCGTCCGCGCCAATGGCGATGGCGATCTGACTATCGGCTGCTACCTCTACGACGTCGCATTGAGGCAGGAACTGACGCGCGCGGGTTTTGTCATTGCGCCACGCGACTGGCGGCGGGCAGCGCATAAATGCGCCGACGCCATCTATGCCCGCTTGTCAGGGGAATCACCCTTTTTTGACAGCCGCATCGCCTATATCGCCGAAAGCGGCCCGAAGGATCATCGCACCAAACGCCTTGCGATCATGGACAGCGACGGCGCCAATCACCGTTTCATCACCAATGGCCAAAGCATCACCCTCACGCCGCGCTTTTCCCCCGATTACGGCTCGATCGTCTATCTAAGTTATATCGGTCAGCGGATGCGAATTTACATTTACGACATCGGCACGGGTAAACAGCGGTTGGTGACGGAAAGCAACAACGCCACGTTCGCGCCCCGCTGGTCGCCCGATGCCAAATATATCCTGTTTTCCATGGCAATCGCCGGCAATACCAACATCTATCGCATCCCCACCAGTGGCGGCAGGCCCCAACGCCTGACCAATACCCCCGGCATTGATGTAGGCGGCAGCTATTCGCCGGACGGATCGAAAATCGTTTTTGAAAGCGACCGGTCTGGCTCTCAGCAAATCTATGTCATGAACGCCGATGGGACGAATCAGCACCGCATCAGCTTTGGCGGTGGGCGCTATGCGACGCCGGAATGGAGCCCACGCGGAGACCTGATCGCCTATACCAAGATTGTCGGCAATTTCCGTATCGGCGTGATGACGCCTACTGGCGGCGGCGAACGATTGTTGACCAATAGCTGGCAGGATGAAGCGCCAACATGGTCACCCAATGGCCGGGTCATCCAGTTCTTTCGCACCAGTCAGGGGCGCAATGGCAAATCCGCAATCTGGCAGGTCGATCTGACCGGCGTCAATGAACGGAAGCTGCCTACCCCGCTCGATGGTTCGGACCCGTCCTGGGGTCCACTATTACCGTAAAGAATCGCACTTATTCGGCTTGACTGCGTAACAAATTGCATCAACATCGCCTCACATATCCGTGGGGCGGCTACCCAAGGCCTAAGGAGAAAAACATGACTAGAATCACGCGCCAGATACTGATCGCTACGTCCATTCTCGCGCTGGCCGCCTGCGCAAAGAAGCCCCCGCCTGAATTGCCGCCTGCCCCAGCGCAGACCCAGGCCCCTGCCTATACCCCACCGTCAGGTCCGGCGAAGGGCAGCCAGGAAGATTTCATCGCCAGCGTGTCGTCCGATCGTATCTTCTTCGATACCGACAAATATGATGTTGATGCACAGGATCAGGCCACGCTTTCCAGTCAGGCACAATGGCTGATGCAAAACCCATCCGTCCGCGTGACGATCGAGGGTCATTGCGATGAGCGCGGCACCCGCGACTACAACCTCGCACTGGGCGACCGCCGCGCCAATACCGCGAAAAACTATCTGGTGTCGCTCGGCATTCCCGAATCGCGGATCAGCATGATCAGCTATGGCAAGGAACGGCCAGAAGCGATGGGATCGGACGAATCTGCATGGGCACTGAACCGTCGGGCCGTGACGGTCACGGTTCAGTAACACCTGTTTCTGCTTGCAGAACGAAATTAGGCCCGCCGGTCATGGACTGGCGGGCCTTGTTATGGAACTCTTTTCCGGCTCTGACGCAGCCAGCAATCAGCTACGTCGTTTCCCCGTCATGGCCATCGCGCCAAACGCGCCTGCCTGAATGGTGCCGGTCAGGGTATCACCATCCACAATGGCTTCTGCTTCAAGAGTCATCGGCATCGGAATGGTCATTTCCATCTCCCAGCTCAGCGCATTTCCGTCAACCTTGCCATTCTTGACGTCAAGAGAACCCAGCGGCCCCGCATTGGTGCCATGAAATGTTTCGCCATTGCTGACGACCGTAAACACCGATTGCTGATCGCCCATCGGTGTTTTGGTGATGCAGTCATATGCACCATCGAGCGTTGCCATATTGATTTCTCCTTATTGTCTGACTTCATTCTTTCCCATTTGCCGCCGCCCCGGACGGGTTCTCGACCACAGTGATGGGCATACCAAGTGCCTCAAGCTGGCCCATGATCTTGTCCTTGTCGCCGACAACAACCCAGGTGAATGCATCAGGATCAATAGCGGCACGAGCAGCAGCATCAAGATCCACTGCCGTCAGCGTGCGATATTTGTTCGCAAGCGTTTCGACATAGTCAAAGGGGCGATCGTACAGCACGTCGCGCTGCATTTCGCCAAGGACATCGCTCGATGTTTCAAAGCTGCCCGGCAGTTCGCGGATATCGCCATTGACGGTGCGCTCCAGTTCAGCCGGAGTCACGCCCTTGGTGCCCAGAAAGTCCTTCATCTGGTTCTTGAGCGCCGCAATGGCGGGGCCAGTCTTGTCGGCCTGCACCGGCGCGCTCAGGATATAGGGAACATCGTGCTGCACCCGGTTGACGCTGCCGCGCACGCCATAGGACCAGCCCTTGGTTTCCCGCAAATCCATATTCATGCGCGACAGGAAACTGCCACCCATCACATCATTGGCGGCGATCAGTTTCAGCAGATCATCCGTCCCTTTTACGTTCAGAACCTGGCCTGCAAGAATCACCGACTGCGGCGATTGCGGACGGTTGACAAGAATGATGCGTTCCTGCGCGGCGGGCGTTGCAACGTCGAAATTCTTCACGCCCTTCACGTCGCGGGTCATCCGCCAATGCCCGAAACGTTTTTCCAGAAGCGGCTTCAATTCGGCCAGTGTCGTATTGCCCACGGCAAAAATTTCCGCATTGTCAGCGCGAATCCAGCGGTGGTGAAAGGACGCCAGATCATTGCGTGTCAGCTTTGCAACAACCTCTGGATCGCCAGTTCCGGTAAAGGCGACCCCATAAGGATGATCCTTGCCAAACAGCAGCGGCGGCAATGTGCGCAGCGCAATGCTTTTGGGCTGCGTATTTTCAGCCGCAATCCGCGCAAGCTGCGTCGCCTTTATGCGTTCCAGCTCGCCCGGGTCGAAGGCCGGGTTCTTGACTATATCGGCCATCAGGTCGAGCGAGGGAGCCAGATTGGGCATCAGCGCATACATAGAGACGGTTGTCCCATCCATGCTGGCGCTGGCCGAAATGCTGGCGCCCAGCCTTTCCTGTTCCTCGGCGATCTGGATGCTGTTGCGGGAGGTCGTGCCTTCGTCCAGCATCGCAAGCATCAGCGACTGGGTGCCCAGTTTATCCTTGGGATCGGCCGCATTGCCTGCATCGAACACCACCGAAAGCTGGATCGCCGGAATGGCGTCGCGCCGGGCGAAATGCACCTTGATC
>JAENVZ010000265.1 GCA_016650315.1 Alphaproteobacteria bacterium
CGACGACGTCCGCAAACTCCTCGAAGTCCTCCACGCTCTGGTGGATCAGGGCAACAGCGTGGTCGTGATCGAACATAACCTGGACGTCATCAAAACCGCCGACTGGATCATCGACCTGGGTCCCGAAGGCGGCGTCAAGGGCGGCGAGATCGTCGCGGAAGGCCCACCGGAAAAGGTAGCGGACAACCCGCGTAGCTTTACCGGGGCGTATCTGAAGCCGATGCTGGAGAAAAAGCAGGTCGCGGCGGAGTAGGAGAAAACCTCGTCCCTTGGGGAAGAGGGATACGCAGGCTTGGCGACGAAGGAGCCTAGCCGGAGTTGGGTGAGGGGGTAGTACGCCGAGGAAAGAACCGAAACGCCGAGCCCCACCTCACCCGTCATCCCCGCGAAGGCGGGGATCCATCTCCCAGCCCCTCGCCAACCAAAAACTTCATGAGATGGATTCCCGCCTTCGCGGGAATGACGAAAAAGGGTATGAGGTTATTGAACCGAAACGACCGAGTATGCTGACAATGGCATTTCAGACGTTCAAGCCTAGCCGCAAGGCCATCTCACTCGACACTTTCGAGCGCGACCTCGCGCGCCGCCGCGAAGCGCTGGGCGAAATCAACATGCCCCGTAACAGCGGCAGGTGCCGCACGGAAAGCAAGAAGGCGCGGCTCAAGGCCAACAAGGCCGCTGGCGGGAAGTGGTGAGGAGTTTAGGGGTTATTGCACCTGTCACCGTAATTCTGTCACCGTAATTGGAAAGCCGAAGTGGGATGTTAATCGGTAGGTCGCTAGTTCGAATCCAGCAGGGCTCACCATCAAAGAAATAAGGTCAGCATGAGCATACTTCTAAGCGACATTTGGCTCATTGAGAATCTGACCGACTACAAGCTCCACTTCGCTAGGTGGAATCAACAAGACCAGCCGCTAGAGGTCTGGGCGCGCGACGGGCGCGAATGGCAACAGTGGCAGGCGTATCGCCCGACGCGCGATGACTTCAATCGACACTTCATCTTCTCCCTTATGCAGTTCTATCACGAGCCTGACATTTGGCTCTTTGGCGGCATCTGGCGCGTGCTCGCTCGCCATCCCGACCGTTACGAAGTGGAACTGTCCGAGAACGGCGCAAGCTTCATTGGGCGGCTAAAGCTGCGGTCGCCCTATCGCGAACGATCAACCCGCGTGAGACTCGAAAACCACTATGCGACTCTTGAGGTGCAAGAACTTCTCCGGGAGCCTTACTCTGGCCGAACATTCCCCGGCTATGATGACATTGATCTATCGTTCGAGGAGCTAGAAACGCTGGTCCGAAACAGCCGCCCGGATTGGAAGGCGGCGCTTGAGAGCGTCAAAGGTATCTATCTGATCACCGACACGAAGACGGGTCGCCGGTATGTCGGCTCGGCCTACGGCGATCAGGGCATTTGGTCTCGTTGGTGCGCCTACGTGGCGAGCGGTCATGGCGGCAACGTCGAGTTGCGAAACTTGGTCAGCGATCCGAGCCTGGCTTATTGCCGCGCAAACTTTCGGTTTGCTCTGCTCGAACACCGGGCGTTCCGAGTCCCTGATGAACTTATTTATGCCCGCGAGTCTTTCTGGAAGCGCATCCTCCTTACGCGCGGCGCGGAAGGCCTCAATCGGAACTAAGAATTACGGTGACAGGGAATTACGGTGACAACCGCAACACCCCCCAAACCCACGCCCCCATCCCCCTCCCAAACCTACGTACCTCCCCTTATTCGGCGCCGCCCTCAAAAGGCATATGTTGTCCGCCATTCGGTAAAGGAGAACATGAAATGTCGAAAGCGATCACCCAACACCTCTGGATCGGTGTGGCAAGCACGGGACTGCTTCTGCTGTCCGGTTCGGCCGTCGCGCAATCCAGTACCGCGCCGCACAATGCTCCGGCACCCATGCCTTGTCCAAACGCCCCGATGCAGGGCGAAATGATGCAAGGTGGCATGATGCAGGGCGACCAGATGCCAGGCAAAATGGGCCAGGGGTCCATGATGGGCGGCCAGATGATGAACATGCAGGACATGCGGGCCGATATGCGCGCCCTTCATGACGAAATCGTCCAGCTTCGGGCGGAATTGAAGAAACACAAATAGCGTCAGGGAGTCATCCAATGACCATAACAGCAATATCCCACATGCTTCTGCCCGCAGCCGCACAGGTCCAGATGGGGCCGGGGTGGCATATGCGCGGTTATGGCTTTGGGATGGAGTCCGGCGGAGGCATATGGGCATTCGCGCATATCGCCTTTTGGCTCTTGCTGCTGCTCGCCCTCGTCATCGGTGTTTTTGCCATGCTCCGTTCTGTCCGGTCGGGCAGCAATAAAGGCGATTCCGGCAAGGCGCCCCCCACCGCCCTGGACCTGCTGGATCAACGTTATGCCCGTGGCGAAATCGACAGGGAAGACTATTTGCAGCGCAAACAGGACATCGCCGAACGCTGAAAACGATCATCCGGCTCCGTTACGGGGACAGATAGAACACGCCCCTACAACCCCGCCGCATACGCCTCCCGCTTCGGCGCGTTCCAGCGCACCTTGCACTGCAACCGAATTACGGCGACATTTTCGGCCTTTCCTGCTATATACCCTCTACCGCGCGACATTCAGGCCGTAGGCGTCGCGTGTTGAGGCGCTTTCGCGTCCCGCTTACAAGACCCAAGGGACAGTCCCATAGCCTATCTTCCCCAGTCGCGCGGACGCACCGCATGAGCCGCGCCATCAACATCAGCGAAACGGTGCAGGTCGTTACCGATGCCTGCGAACGCCACGCGGTCGCCTTTACCACTATGGAACCGCTGGAATCGGGCGGCACGCGAGTCGTGTGCCTGAATTCGGACGGCGCGGACCTGCTCCGTCGCAAGATGAAGACAAAGATCCTCTCTGGCCCCGTGGTCCGTTCCGGCCTGTACGCCTCACGAGGCGCCAGACGCGTTTGATACCGGACGAGGCGGCAGAACTGTTGTCATTATGCGACAGTGCCGCCCAAATATCACCGGAAGCGCCCGCAAGGGACGACTCGCGCGCCTTATTTTGATAGGCAGGTCTCAACGTGCCTTTTGTATCCACTGGCAAACATATGTCAGGGCCGCAGATCATGCACGGTCAATCATGTCGAGGAGAGATACGACATGGATTTGAACGACTTGTTCTTCAATCAACAGCTTTCGCTTTTGCGGGCGATGTATACTGGCTGCCCGGAAACCCGCGCGCGGCATGAAGGGCTGGCCAGGGATTATTCCGAACGTATCGCCGCCTACCGAGCGGACAGGATGCTAAGTCCCAATGCATTTAGCATCAAGCTATTGAATATACACGATTTGTTAAAATAATTAACGACATCCGCGCTGAAATATGCTAAGCGGAGTCGCATCAAGACGTACGTACCAAAACCCACTGTCAACGCACACATTTTATAAAAATGCGTTTGCATAGATAATGCATCGACGTGCATGTCGAAGGAGAGGAACGACATGGATCTCAACTATCTGTTCTATCGTCAGCAAATTTCCTTGTTGCGCGCCCGCGGCGCCACCAACCCGGAAAGTCGTGCCGCCCATGAAGGGCTTGCCAGGGGCTATACCGAACAAATCCTGGCCTACAGAAATACCAACCGCCGGCAGGAAACCGTCGAGCGGGAAGCGGCCTGAAAACTACTGATCCGGCGTTTCCTTTCCTCCATGCCGAAAGGGAACGCCCGGCGTTTCGCGGAAGCACTTCATACACGATATTCGTCAGCATTGCTTATCTGCGAAGTCCAGCCTATACCGGCGTCGCTAAATGTCGCACGCGGCGACGGATACTTGTGCCTTGCGGTGCTGACTTCCTTCCCTCCCACGCTTCTGCAGCACTTCGCGGACCCGACGGTCGGGAACGCATTACTATCGAATAGAAGGAATACGCTCATGCCAATCGGCACCGTAAAATTTTTCAACGCTGACAAGGGCTATGGCTTCATTGCGCCGGAAGACGGCGGCACTGACGCCTTTGTTCACATCACCGCGGTTGAAGCCGCCGGGATGCGTACGCTCGACAAGGATCAGCGCGTTTCCTACGAATTGCAGCAGGACAAGCGCGGCAAGATGGCCGCCGTCAACCTGCAGTCGGCCTGATCCGACGATAGTTCGGGGCGTCCGGGGGCCTTCATGGCTTCCGGGCGCCTTATCATTTCCTGTTGCGCGACGAAGGCCTGGTCATGAGTCACGCTGATTTCTACCGCGAACGTGCCAAGGATGCCCAGAAAGAGGCTGACAGGACACCGCTCGCCAATGTCCGCGACCGCTGCCTCCGGTCTGTAGAGGCATGGGAAAAAATGGCCGACCGCGCCGAAAGCATCGCCCGCGAACGACAGGTCCGCGAGGCCGCTGGCAAGAGCGATCACTGAAGCGGCGAAGGCCGTTCCAAACGCTCGATTTCATGGACCAGATGGATGACTTCCTCATCGCCAGTTTGCGTAAAGTCCGCATAATACGCGCCCACAGCGTAAAATGGGCTGGGGGAAACAAGGCAAATCACCTCGTCGCATTCTCTCTCCAACTGCTCCACGCAATCGGCAGGCGCGACCGGCACCGCTAATATGGTGCGCGCCGGATGGTTTTGCTTGATCCCACGCAGCGCCGCACGAGCCGTACCGCCCGTCGCTATACCGTCATCAACCACAATCACTGTCCGTCCGCGCATATCCACGGGCGGTGTACTGCCACGATAGAGCCGCCGACGTTGCGCGATAATGGCAAGCTGCTTACGCGTTTCGGACTGGATATAGGCGGGACTTGGCCCCAGTTGGCGGACGATCCCCTCATTGAGCACGACCTGCGGATGCACACCATCGACGATCGCGCCAATGCCGAGTTCCTCATGACCGGGCGCACCAATCTTGCGCACCAGCAACAGGTCCATTTCCGCAACCAGCTCCACCGCGACCTCATAAGCGACAGGCACGCCGCCACGCGGCAAAGCCAGGATTAACGGACTGTCCCCGGCAAAACGCTTCAGCGCTTTGGCCAGCTTCTTACCGGCATCATGGCGATTCTTGAATTGTGAGTGCGAAGTCATGACGATCCTCCCGTCCTGCCATAAGCTGACCGATCGGGCGCACAGATTCACTACGAAACATTACGAACGATGATCGGGCTTTGAACAGAACGCTTCATAGCGCGTCTGGTTCTACTGATCGCGCTGCCCCACTCCATTTGGAACATAGGAGGCGCCCTGACGTTTTCATTTCGTCAACGTCATTTATTTGCATGACGAAGACCCATAAGGAGAAGAACGATGACCAGGAAAATATTGGCCGCGCTATTGTCGACTGGCTTACTGTTCGTGACCGCCTGCAACACCGTGGAAGGCGCTGGTCAAGACCTTCAAAGCGCTGGTGAAGCTGTCGAGGACGCGGGAGACTGAAGCCCGCTTAATCCCCCGTCAGTATCCGGTCGACCAATTGCTTCACCGTCGGCACAAATCCGTTTGAATAAAAAGGATCCTGCTTGAATTGGTATGCACCATGGCCGGCGAACATCAGATTCTGTTCGGTGTCGCCGCCATGCGCAATATCCTGCAATGTCTTTTGAATGCAGAAACTGCGCGGATCGGCCAAGCGTCCCGTGCTGTTGGTCTCACTGTCCATCCAGCTTGAAAAGGCACACTGGCTAAGGCAGCCCATGCAGTCGGCCTGATCCTTGCGGATGAGGGCGCGTTCCTCTTCGGTCACGAAGACCAGCGTGTTGTCCGGCGTCTTGAGCGCGCTGGTATAGCCCAACCCATACCATTCACGCGCACGGAGCAAGTCGCCGCGCGTGACCCAGAAATTCTTGCCCTTCACAGCCACGTCAAGCTGGTGCTGATGATCGCCGGCCGCTTCGCCGGAAAAAGCGATCTGTCGTTCCGAACGACTCTCCAGATTGTGCAGGAAGGGGTTGCGCACCGCCGAGGAATAAAATCCGGTGGGTGAAAAACGGTGCAGCAGGATGTCCCCTTCATCCAGCGTGGTCAGGCGATCCTTCCACCCTTGTGGAATGGGGCTTTCCTGCGTCAACAGCGGTCGCGTGCCGAACTGGAAAGCGATCCGGCCAAGTTCTGGATTGTCGATCCACTCGTTCCAGTCGCGCAGATACCAGACGCCGCCAGCCATGATGATCGGCACCTCGTCGCTGATCCCGCCTTCACGCATGGTGGCACGCAGGTCGCGTACACGCGGATAGGGATCCTGAGGCTTCAGGGGATCTTCGGCATTGGAGAGACCGTTATGACCGCCAGCCAGCCATGGATCCTCATAGACCACAGCAGCGAGCCATTCCGATGCCTTGCTGTAGGCGCGCTTCCATAGCGCGCGAAATGCCCGGGCGGAACTGATGATCGGAAGATAACTGACCTCATAGGAGGCCGCAATTTCGCTTAGCTTGTATGGCATTCCCGCGCCGCAGGTCACGCCCGCGACCATGCCACGCGTCCGTTCCAGCACGCCATGAAGGACGCGCTGTGCGCCGCCCATCTCCCAGAGCACATTGATGTTGATCGCACCCTTGCCTTCGGCCATCTCGAACGCGCGCTTCACCTGATCCACCGCGCCATCAATGGCGTACTGGATCAGTTCCTCGTGCCGTTCGCGCCGCGTGGCGGACCGATAAACCTGGGGAATGATCTTGCCTGTCGGATCATAGCTGTCAGCGTTAACCGCGGACACCGTACCGATGCCGCCAGCGGCTGCCCAGGCGCCCGAACTCATATGGTTGGACACAGCGACACCCTTGCCGCCTTCAACCAGCGGCCATACTTCACGACCGCCATAAATAATGGGCTTCAACCCCTTGAACACACCATGCTCCCCAAGAAAATCTGTTCGCCGCGCAGGCAATTCGCCGCCTATAGCAAGTTTTTACGCCCATGCGCGCAAAATTTCCCGCGCTCTACAGCAATGAATCGGGTCTGGCTATAGCTTGCCCGTAAAGCTGGGCATAAGCGGCAATCATACCGGCTTCCAAAAAGCAATGCCGCGCCTTTTCGCGGTTCGCCGCACCGATGTCCGCACGCAACATTGCGTCACCAGCAAGCCTGCCCAGTGACAGCGAAAAAGCGGTTTCATCGCCCGGCGGCACGATGAACGGACGATTTTCTGACGCAACCATCTGCGCAACATCGCCAACATCGGTGGCCACCACCGGACAACCACCCGCCATCGCCTCGACCAGCGAAATTGGAAATTGCTCGCTGTCTGACGACAGACCAAATATATCAAAAAGGCCAACAAACTGCCAGGGATTAGTCATGAAACCTGGCAAATGCAGATCGTCCAGCCCCATAGAGGCCGCCTCCGCAAGGATGGCCTTACGTTCCGGCCCATCCC
The DNA here is from genome assembly GCA_016650315.1 of Alphaproteobacteria bacterium. Lineage (GTDB taxonomy): Bacteria > Pseudomonadota > Alphaproteobacteria > Sphingomonadales > Sphingomonadaceae > Rhizorhapis. Next base: position 7,343 of record JAENVZ010000265.1, read on the forward strand.
CGACAATGACCAGTTGCAGCGTGTCCTTATGCGCGGCCACGGCACGCACCAGGCGCGACAGGTTCTTGACCGGACGGAGACCCGCCAGTGTTCCGACAAGCAATTTGCCGGGCGTGCGGACAAGTCCGGGGATAACAGCAGGATCGCTTATCCGTTCATACCGCTCAACCTCTATCCCATTGCGGATCAACCGGACCTTGCCGGGCGGTTGTTTCCAAGAATGCATCGCAATCGCTTCGAGTTTTTCGGACGGCACCACCAGCGCATTTGCGCTGCCCAGCGCAATCCGGCGAAAGAGATTGCGACGAGGCTTAAGGCCATCAGCCTCATCGCTATTAAAGCCGTCTTCATGATGAATGAGCGGAGGAAGGCGCATAAGTGGCGTAAATAACCGATGCGCCATCACCCCGTCCATCGCGCCCCAGTTATAGCTCAGCACCAGATCGAACCGCTGCATATAGAGCGCCAGCGCGCGATAGCGTCGCAAGGACGATTGGCCTGTCAGCGAAGGCGCGCCCTGCGGGAATGCGACATCTATCCCCGGCTCTATTGCATCCCGTGCGCCAAGCTGGTCCGGAACACCGCTCAGGATCGTATGCGCGGCCCTTTTGCCCCAGACATTCATCAACCGAACTGCCCGCACCTCCTTTCCACCCAACGAAAAGCTGCTGTGCAGATGGAGGATGCGCAAGGGACTGGCGGCCATCAAGCGTCCTGCAACGTCCGCTCAAGCAGCCGGTCTATGCCCGCAACGGCTTCCGGTTCATTCAGAACCGGCGCATGGCCGACATCGGGAACGGTGACCAGTTCAGTCCGATCAAGCCGCGTCAGCATCTTTTGCGCCGTTTCCACGCTGAACAGGTCCGATAATGCGCCCCGCACGATCAGCGTCGGCACATTTTTCAACGCATCGAGCGTCGGCCACAAATCGACGCCCGCTTCCCCACCCGGCAGCCGCAACGGCTCGGCAATACGCATGTCATAATCCAGCACGATGCGTCCGCCGCTGGTCAAACGAAACAGGCGCTTTGCCATGCCCAGCCAGTCATCCAGCCTATAGCTGGGATAAACATCGCCATTATTCTCTGCGAGCGACCGGGCCGCGTGCACCCAGGTCGGATAGCTGCCACTAGTCCCGACATAGCCGCGAATCCGGTCTAACCCTGCCTTTTCGATGGCAGGTCCAATATCGTTCAGCAAAGCGCCCGCGATCCGTCCCGGCCGGGTTGCGGCAAGCAGCATCGTAATGATGCCACCCAGAGACGTACCAAAGGCCATGAAGCGTGTAACGGCAAGGTCGGTCAGCAACCGCTCGATATCCTGCACGTAAGCCAACGGCACATAGGTCATCGGGTCCTTGGAATAGGCGCTTTCCGCCCGGCCACGCATGTCCGGGCAGATAAGCCGCCATTTCCCCGCCAGATGGCTGGCTACCGGCTCGAAATCGCGCGCATTGCGGGTCAGGCCGGGAAGGCACAGGATCGGCGGACGGTCCGACGGCCCGGCATAGTCCCGATAATGCAGGCGCAGGCCGTCGTTCGACCACCAATATCCGTCTTTGTAATCTGCCAAGCTTGAACCTTTCGCCCACTTACCCCCATATCGCCTTATGACGATCAAGCCGCAACCCGCGAAATATCACCCCGAGACTGCAATCCTGTCATTAGGCGAAAAAATTGGGGATCCGGTGAAGTCCGCCGATTTTCCCAAAACCATATTGCGTTTCCGCAATGACCGCTGGGCGCAAACCGTTGGCCTTGCCGATTGGAACGATGAACAATGGATCGCGCATTTCGGGCGATTCGAACCGCTGGAAGGATCGCTTCAGCAACCGCTGGCGCTGCGTTATCACGGGCATCAGTTCCGGTCCTATAACCCGGATATCGGCGATGGCCGCGGCTTCCTGTTCGCGCAGCTCCGCGACGGCGCGGGAAGGCTGCTCGACCTTGGCACCAAGGGATCGGGACAAACGCCCTATAGCCGCTTTGGCGATGGTCGACTGACGCTGAAAGGCGGCGTGCGGGAAATATTGGCGACCGAAATGCTCGAAGCGCTGGGCGTCAACACCAGCAAAACCTTCTCGCTCATCGAAACCGGCGAGGAACTGGTGCGAGGCGACGAACCATCCCCCACCCGGTCGGCGGCCATGGTGCGCCTCAGCCACGGTCACATCCGCATCGGCACGTTCCAGCGCATCGCCTTCGAACGCGATGAGGCAATGATGCGCCGACTGGTCGATTATTGCCTGATGCAGTTCGGCATGGACGATGAAAATACGGGCGGTCCGGTCGCGCTGCTCCGGCAGGTTGTTGAAAACACCGCCGATCTGGCCGCATCCTATATGGCTGCGGGCTTTGTTCATGGCGTGCTCAACAGCGACAATATCAACATTACCGGCGAAAGCTTCGATTATGGTCCCTGGCGGTTCACGCCGAAATGGGACCCGGCCTTCACCGCCGCTTATTTCGACCAGACCGGCCTTTACGCCTTTGGCCGTCAGGCCGAGGCGATCCATTGGGACG
>JAENVZ010000266.1 GCA_016650315.1 Alphaproteobacteria bacterium
GAATTATGTTACGCCACCGACAATGCGGCGACATCGACCTTTACGCCTAGACCCATCGAGCTCGAAAGCGAGACTTTGCGGACATATTTGCCCTTGGTGCCCGATGGTCTGGCCTTGACGATAGCATCGACAAAAGCATCAAAATTCTTGCGCAGGTCGTCCTGGCTGAAGCTGGCCTTGCCAAGTCCTGCGTGAATGATACCGGCCTTTTCAACACGGAATTCGATCTGGCCGCCCTTGGCTGCCTTGACCGCTTCAGTCACGTTGAGGGTGACAGTGCCAAGCTTCGGATTCGGCATCAGGCCTTAAGGGCCCAGCACCTTGCCGAGACGGCCAACCAGACCCATCATGTCGGGCGTCGCGATGACGCGGTCGAAATCGATGGTGCCGCCCTGGATGGTTTCCAGAAGGTCTTCTGCGCCTACGATATCGGCACCAGCGGCAGTCGCCTCGGCGGCCTTTTCGTTGCGCGCGAATACGGCGACACGAACGGTCTTGCCAGTACCTGCTGGCAGCGTCACAACGCCGCGAACCATCTGGTCGGCATGGCGAGGGTCAACGCCCAGGTTCATTGCAACTTCGACGGTTTCGTCGAATTTTGCCGTGGCATTGGTCTTGATGAGGGCAATCGCCTCGTCAACGCCATGCAGTTTGTCACGATCGACGGTGGCGGCCAGAGCCTTTGCCTTCTTGGTCAACTTTGCCATGTCCTTAACCCTCCACAACCTGAAGGCCCATGGCCTTGGCCGAACCTTCGATGATGCGGGTGGCCGCCTCAATGTCGTTGGCGTTCAGATCCTTCATCTTCACCTCGGCGATTTCGGCAAGCTGCGAACGCGTGATCTGTCCGGCGGAAATCTTGCCCGGCTCTTTCGAACCCGACTTCAGCTTCGCGGCCTTCTTGATGAGGAAGGATGCTGGCGGGGTCTTGGTTTCGAAGGAAAAGCTGCGATCGGCATAGACGGTGATGACCGTCGGGATCGGCATCGCCTTTTCCAAGTCGCCGGTCGCCGCGTTGAACGCCTTGCAGAATTCCATGATGTTGACGCCGCGCTGACCCAAAGCTGGGCCGATCGGCGGCGATGGATTGGCGGCGCCCGCAGGCACCTGGAGCTTGATATAGCCCGTAATCTTCTTAGCCATGTTTCACTCACTCTATAGTCGGGGCATCTGCGCCAAAGCGCTTCGCCCAGTTTCAAGTTTAGCGGTCCAGACGGCAGTCCGAAGACTGCCTCCCGCACATATTCCGGGGTTGCCCCCGAAAATTCTCTCTCCGTCTGGTTCGAGCTTGTCGAGAACCCTTCTCGATCCCCTGCCCGAAACAAACGACGTAATTTACTTCGCCAGTTCCACCTGCTCGAAATCGAGTTCGACCGGCGTTGCCCGGCCAAAGATGGAAACCGAAACCTTCACGCGATTCTTTTCGAAATCCAGTTCCTCGACCGTGCCGTTGAAGCTGGCGAACGGACCGTCCAGCACCTTGACCTGATCGCCAATCTCGTAATCGACGCTGATCTTGTGCTTGGGCGCAGCGGCGGCTTCCTCCTTGGTGTTGAGGATGCGTGCGGCCTCTGTTTCGCTGATTGCCTGCGGTTTGCCGCTTGCACCCAGAAAGCCGGTTACCTTCGGCGTATTCTTGATCAGATGATAGACGTCATCGTTCAGGTTCAATTTCGCCAGCACATAACCGGGAAAGAACTTCCGTTCCGACTGGATCTTCTTGCCGCGACGTACCTCGGTCACCGTCTCGGTCGGCACTTCGACCGATTCGACGAGCTGTTCGAGGCCCATGCGCGTGGCTTCCGCCATAATCGCGTCACGCACCTTGTTCTCGAATCCGGAATAGGCGTGAATGATGTACCAGCGCGACATGTCTACTGTCTAAACTCCAGTCAACGAACCTTGCCCCTTATCGGGCAAGACCAAGCAGAAATTGAACGACCCATCCGAAAAACGAATCGATCCCGAAGAAGAACAGGCCAAGGATCGTGGTCATGATCACTACCATGATGGTGGTGACAACCGTCTCCCGCTGCGTCGGCCAGACGATTTTGTCCGCCTCGGCCCGTACTTGCCGAATAAAATCACCGGGAGATGCTTTAGCCACTGGACCTTAATCCGTTCAAATACAAAATAAAAACACCGAGACCAAAAGCCGCAGGCCGGTCTTTCAACCGGAGCGGCTTTGACCTCGTACCAATTTCCCTGCGGCCCTTACCCCGAACTGCACGGACTTGCAAGTATTTGGCAGGAGTGGAGGGATTCGAACCCCCGGCATTCGGTTTTGGAGACCGACGCTCTACCAGCTGAGCTACACTCCTGCAGCGTCAAGGGAAGGGCTATTAGCTTGGGGCCGCGGCAGGCGCAAGGGATATGGTGGCGATCCATGGACATGCTTCTTGCTGGCTTGAGACGAAATCTTTGCTAATCCATGGCGTGATGGCCATCGACCTCAACATCCTGCTGCGCGCCTATGCCATGGGAATTTTCCCGATGGCGGACAATAGGGATGACCCGGAGATTTTCTGGGTGGAGCCCAAGAAACGATCAATCCTGCCGCTTGATGGGCTGCACCTGTCCCATTCCCTGCGCAAGACCATCCGGTCCGACAAGTTCCGCGTCACCGCCGACCATGATTTCCCCGCTGTTTTAAGTGCTTGCGCGGAACCTGCTCCGGATCGGCCCGAAAGCTGGATCAATCCGGCGATCAAGGAGGCCTGCCTTACCCTGTTCCGCATGGGTTATGCGCACAGTATCGAATGCTGGATGGGCGACGCGCTGGTCGGTGGACTTTATGGCATATCCCTGGGCCGCGCCTTTTTCGGCGAAAGCATGTTCAGCCGGGAAACCGATGCGTCAAAGGTAGCGCTAGCCTGGCTGGTCGCGCGACTGAACGTAGGCAGGTTCGAATTGCTCGATTGCCAGTTCATGACCGATCATCTCCGCTCGTTGGGCGCGGTAGAAATCAGCCAGAAGCACTATCTGTCGTTGCTGGATGACGCGCTTGCCGGTGCAGGAGCAGCGGTGGTGGGTGCGGCAGCAGGTGTAGCGGCGGCGTCCGCGCTGCCAGTCGCGGGGGATTTTTCTGCGCTGGACGCATTGGCCGCCGTCCCGCCCTTGCCCAACTTGACCGTATCGGGACCAGTTTCGGGCCAGCTCATCGTGCAGCTTTTGACCCAGACGTCGTAGATTTCATGTTCGACGACATTACGCTCTGGCCGTTCCTTGAACAGCCAGCCCGAAAAGGCGTGCCGCCATTTCTTGTCGTTGCCATGGACATCGAGTTGGACGAACGCCCCGGTTTCGGTCACTTCTTCCCAAGGCGCAGTGGTTTCACAAGCGCGCAGGCGGACGATGACGTTACCCACACGCAATGCTTCACCCGGTTTCATCGAAAGATTGCGGGTAATGCCATTGCGTTTGTTGAGCAGGCCGATCACGGCGACGCGCTGCGCCATCGGCGTGCCGGGAAGGGCGGCAAGTTCCTTGCCCGTAGTGGACATGTCGGCGCCGTTGCCGACTTCCACCGGGCCGCTATTGGTTTCATTGTCAGAGGGCAGCTTGTCGCTGCACCCGCCGAGCATCAGCAGGGCAGGCAGGACTGCGCCCGCCAGCTTGATATTCATGATGCGTCGGGGCTCCACGCTTCATAATCGCCCGTCGCCTGCGCACGACGTCCACCCTGCTCCAGTGCGCCCTTGGGGCGATAGGCCTGCGCCGTGCCGGTCAGGTTGGGTGTCGATTCCTTTTCCCAGATGCGCGGCGGCGGCAGGAAGCTTTCAGGCTCCTCATCGAACGTATGGTGCAACCAGCCATGCCATTCGGCGGGCACGCGGCTCGCGTCATTGGGACCGTTATAGATCACCCAGCGGCGATCGTCCTTGCCCTTGTAATAGACATTGCCCAGATGGTCCTCCCCCACTTTCGCGCCATTACGCGCGCTGTAAAGCGAGGTGCCGATGGTGGCGCCGTCCCACCAGGTGAAGATCTTGCCGAGGATTCCCATGTGCCGCGCTTAGCCTTTTATGACGGGGTTTTGCAATGGGGGAATGACGGCTCCCTTGCCGTGCCAGCGCAGATGGATTATGTTGCAACAGTTACAACAATGGAGATTTGTCATGGGCGTCATGTCCATCCGCGAGTTCAATGCCAATGTATCGGCTGCCTTCGCCAAGGTGGAAGCTGGCGAGACCCTGAAGATCACCCGCAATGGTCAGGTGATCGCCGAAGTCCGTCCCGAACGCAAGAACCGCATGGATGACCCCGAATTCCGCGCCAAATGGGAGAAATTCGCTGAAGGATTGAAGGAAGGCGTTCCCGGCCTGACCGCTCCTGCAACCTATGAGGAGCGGACTGGCCGTTGATCGCCCTCGACACGAATGTTCTCGTTTATGCCGAGGCAGCAAGCGATCCATCCAACCGTCATATTGCAGCGCAGGAACTGATACTGCGACTGGGTGCCCCCGGCGCCATCGTGCCCTTGCAGGTTCTGGCCGAATTTCTGAACGTCTGCCGACGAAAAGCCCTGCTCTCAACGGGCAACGCCGTGGAGCGCGTCGGCGGGTATATGGACGTATTTAACATTCCCGAAACCACACCGGACGATTTACTGATAGCTGCACAATATGCGGCCCGCTATCAACTCGCCTATTTCGATGCGCTGATTTGCGCCGTGGCGTCAAGGGCGGGGGCGACGGTTCTGTTGTCCGAAGATATGGCGGACGGGATGGAGATTGATGGGTTGCGGATCGTTAATCCGTTTAGAGCGGGCAATGAGGGGGTGATTGCCAACCTCTTGGGCTAAATGCAGCAATGTTACTAAGGGTGAAAAGCATACGGCACGTCGGTACATCATGCTTGGGAGGACGATCAATGCGCGTCATTGTCTGGGACTGGATTTTGCCAGCCATTTTCGCGCTCACGCTTGCCCTTCTGCTTGGTCTGGCACCCTCAGCCAACCTTGGCGAGATGCTGGGTTTGTTCGGTCTTCTGATGCTGGGGATCGCTTCTCGCGGACTATTGCGGCATCTGATCCGTCATCAGATCAGGTGGCAGAAGGATAGGGATATGTCGCTCCTCCGGTTTCTCCTTCGTAAGCTGAATGCCGCTGCGGCGATTAGGAAGATGAGCGAGAAGTGATCATGCCTCATCCTCCCCATGCCCAGCATGGGGA
>JAENVZ010000267.1 GCA_016650315.1 Alphaproteobacteria bacterium
ACAAGGCCCGTACCAGCGTCGGTGGTGACATGCTCGGCGGCGATGAACGGGCGGGGCTTGGCAAAGAAACCGCCGAGATGGTGCATGGGGTGGTGGGCGACGGCTTCAACGAAGCCAACAAGTGGGACATCGCTAATCTTAGTGAGATATACGCCCTGATCTGGAAGACAAATTTGAGATAAACGTTTCTCGAGCGCTGCTGCGAGTTCGTCGGCAATAACAATTTTGCGATCAAACCCCAAGAACGGATGTGTTTCTTGCCATTCTTGGCGAGAAACTACGACGTCTTCGTCCGCTGATCCGACAGCGGAAAAATGCGGAAGGACCGAGTACAGTCCGTACTCAACTTCCGCCCCATAAGCGATCGCCTGGTTCACCGGGATCGTCCACGGCGTCGTCGTCCAGATCACCGCATGTGCGCCGACCAGTTCCGGCGCGTTCGGCGCTTCGACAATCTCGAACGCCACGTCGATCTGGGTCGACGTCACATCCTCATACTCAACCTCGGCCTCGGCCAGCGCGGTCTTTTCCACCGGCGACCACATCACCGGCTTTGCGCCCCGATACAATTGCCCGCTTTCCGCGAATTTCAGCAGTTCGCCGACAATCGCCGCTTCCGCCTCATACTTCATGGTCAGGTAAGGATCGGCCCAGTCGCCCATGACGCCAAGGCGCTGGAACTGCGCCTTTTGCACATCCACCCATTTGTCGGCATAGTCGCGGCACTGGGCGCGGAATTCCTGTGGGGGGACCTCGTCCTTGTTCAGCTTTTTCTTGCGATATTCTTCCTCGATCTTCCATTCGATCGGAAGGCCGTGGCAGTCCCAGCCGGGCACATAGGGCGCATCCTTGCCGAGCAACGTCTGGCTGCGGACGATGATGTCCTTCAGCACCTTGTTCATCGCATGGCCCATATGGATGTCGCCATTGGCGTAGGGCGGGCCGTCATGCAGGATGAAGCGTTCGCGGCCCTTGCGGGTTTCACGCAGACGGTCATAGACGCCGATCTTCGCCCAGCGTTCCGCAATAGCCGGCTCCTTGGCGGCAAGGCCCGCCTTCATCGGAAAGTCGGTTTTGGGCAGGAAGACGGTGTCTTTATAGTCTTTTTGGCTTGGCGTGTCGGTCATGTGGCCTGTTTATTCTAAAGCCGTCCGGTTCGAGCAGCATCGAGCCTGTCGAGATGCGGTCGTCGAGAACGCTTCTCGACTTCGGTTCTCGACTTCGCTCGAACCTGCGCTCGAAACAAACGGGAGGGTTCGTGGCGTATCAGCGCACGGCCTTAGGGCAGGTGCGGCGTTGCTGCAAGGATTCGCCGCGCATCCTCGCAATCGCGGGCAATCTGGGCGGAAAGCGCGTCCATGCTGTCGAACTTTGCTTCGGGACGTAGAAAGGCGATGAACTGGACTTCCACCCTCTGCCCATAGAGATTTTCAGAAAAATCGAAGAAATAGGGTTCCAGCAATTCCTTGGGCGGCTGAAACATCGGGCGGATGCCAAGGTTCGCCACCCCATCCAGGACACGGCCATCGGGCAATCGTCCGCGCACAGCATAAATGCCATAGGCCGGGCGCAGATATTTGCTCATGTCGATATTGGCGGTGGGATAGCCGATTTCGCTGCCCACCTTGTCGCCATGCTGAACGATGCCCTCAATGGCGAAGGGGCGGGTGAGCAGGCGCGCTGCCTCGCTGCAATCACCGGCCTGCAACGCCTGGCGGATGCGGCTGGACGATACCGCCTCCCCATTGCCCATGACTGGCACAATGGATTGCGTGCGCAGGGTGTGGAGCGCGCCCAATTGCGCCAGACGCTCCACATTACCCTGTCGCCCCTTGCCAAAGGTAAAATCATCGCCGGTGACAACGCCAGCCGCGCCGATTTCCTTCACCAGCTTTTCCGCAACGAAATCCTCCGCCGTCATCCCCGCCAGCGCATCGTCGAAATGAAACACCAGCATCGCGTCCGCGCCCGCCGCCGCGAACAGGCGTTCACGTTGATCCAGCGTCGTCAGGCGGAAGGCCGGAAGATCGGGAAAGAAATGCCGCACCGGATGCGGATCGAAGGTCGCAACGATGGCAAGCCGGCCCTCGGCCCGCGCCCAATCGATCGCGCGCCCGGTCACCGCCTGGTGGCCCAGGTGAAATCCATCAAAATTGCCAAGCGCGACAATCGCCCCGCGCAGGTGCGGCGGCACTGCCGAGCCGCTGTCCAGCCGCTCCATACGGGCCGCTATAGGAAGTTCCGCATGGCCATTCAATCCATACGGCGCAGAGTAATGAAGCTGAAGGCTGGCCTCCCGTTTTCGGCGGGATGATCTTCCCGTTCCGTTTCCCGCCAGATGGCAGGATCGAAGCTTTCCACAACAGCATCGCCCGCAGGTTGGTCATGAACCTGCGTCAGTTCGATCCGGTCGGCGCGGGGCAGGAACAGTTTGTAAATCTCCGCGCCGCCGATTACTGAAATATGCGGGGCATTGGCGTGGGCTATGGCTTCATCGGCGTTGCGAACGACCTCCGCTCCTTCCTCGTCCCAGTCGGGATCGCGGGTCAGCACGATATGTCGGCGACCATCGAGCAGGCCGGGCAAGCTGTCGAACGTCTTGCGCCCCATGATCATCGGCTTGCCTTGAGTCAATGTCTTGAACCGGCGCAGGTCCGCAGGCAGGTTCCACGGGATTTTACCGGCATTTCCAATAACGCCATTGTCGGCTCTGGCGAGAATGAGGACGATTTCGGGGCGGTTCATCGGCATTACAGCTCCTTGCGTCCTTTCCTTGGGGAATGAGCGATTACAGGAATAATCGGGTTACATGGCCCATTTTTCGTCCCGGCCTGCCCTCTCCTTTGCCATAAAGGTGGAGATGATTTGAAGGGTCGGCGAGAATATTTTCCACATTTTCTGCACCATCGCCAATCAGATTGCGCATTTCGACCTTGGCGGCGGCGAGCCGGGTATCGCCAAGCGGCAAGCCGCAAATGGCGCGGATGTGGTTTTCGAACTGGCTGGTGATGGCGCCTTCAATGGTCCAGTGGCCGCTATTATGCACACGCGGCGCCATTTCGTTGAAAACAGGTCCATCTTTGCCCGCAAAGAATTCCAGGGCCAGCACGCCAACATAATCAAGGGCATCGGCGACCTTGCGCGCAAGCGCCTTTGCCTCTTCGGCCTGACCTGCAATGATGGGGCCGGCGGGCACGGTGGACAATGCCAAAATCCCGTGATCGTGCACATTGTCCGGGCAATCCCAGACCTGTATTGCGCCATCGACGGAGCGTGCCAGCAACACTGAAAACTCGCGCTCGAACGGCACGAAACCCTCCAGTATCGCCGGTTGCCCGGCTATAGCCGCCCATGCGGCATCGGCATCGCCTGCGGCCATGATCCGCGCCTGCCCCTTGCCGTCATAGCCCAGCCGCCGGGTCTTGAGGATCGCGGGCGCGCCGATTTTTGTCAGCGCCGCGTCAAGTTCCGCCCGGTCGCCAACGCTGGCCCAGGACGCAGTCCGACCACCAAGATGGCCAATGAAGCTTTTTTCCGCTTCCCGGTCCTGCGCAATTTCCAGTGCCTGAACCGATGGCCGGACTATGGCACTCTCCGCAAGCGCAACCAGCGGCGCATGGTGGATATTTTCAAACTCATAGGTGACGACATCAACCTTTGCGGCAAAGGCGCGCAACGCGGCGATGTCGTCATAATCGCCCCTGGTCCATTCCGCCGCGACTTCAGCCGCGATACTGGTTTCTTCGGGCGCATAGATATGCACCCGATAGCCAAGTTGCGCCGCCGCCATGGCCAGCATCCGGCCGAGCTGCCCGCCGCCCAATATGCCGATAGTGGAACCGGGAGGAAGCGCCGTCATTCAGGTTCCACCGCCACATCCGTCGTCTGCTGTTCCCGCCAAGCCTCCAGCCGTTCAGCAAGATCTGTATCGTCATTGGCCAGGATAGCGGCGGCAAGCAGGCCAGCATTGATTGCCCCCGGCTTTCCGATTGCAAGCGTGCCAACCGGAATTCCGCCCGGCATCTGGACAATGGAAAGCAGGCTGTCCATGCCCTTCAAAGCCTTGGATTCGACCGGCACGCCCAGCACCGGCAGGCGCGTCATTGACGCTGTCATGCCCGGCAAATGTGCCGCGCCGCCCGCCCCCGCGATAATGACCTTCAGCCCGCGTGCCACAGCGCTGCGTGCATAGTCATAGAGTCTTTCAGGGGTCCGATGCGCAGAAACGACCTTGCATTCATGCGGTACGTCCAGCGCCGTCAATATGTCGGCGGCATTCGACATGGTTTCCCAGTCGGAACGGCTGCCCATTATGATACCGACCAGCGGCTTGCCTTGCGTCATGTCGCTTCCTGGTTCTTCGCCCCGATCCTTCGCCGGCGCGCGAGGTAAGAAGCGATGGCTCTTAACCGCGCAACCGCGCCCCGGCAATGCCCATCGGCATCAAACCGCCCGGACAAGGAAAAAAATCGCTTTAAAGTCCGGCAAACTAAAAATAAATTAACCAAGATAGTCGATAGAGTGATACGGCTCCGCTGATTTTGGGGGATCGATTGTGCACAAGTTAAGATCTGATGCTTCAGCACCATTGACTGAAGCCGATCGCATTCGGGATTTGGAAGTTGAGGTCACGGCCATGCGCCGTGAACTGAGGTCCTTGCGGATCGCCAACAGTGAACTGGAACGGGTAGTCGAGCGCGATACGTTGACCCCGCTTTATAATCGGCGCTATTTCATCAACGCGATCAATGACCGCCGGAAACGGCTGGAACGCTATGGCACGCGGTCAATTCTCGTTTTTGTTGATGTCGATGGTCTGAAACGGATCAATGATACGCATGGTCATAATGCAGGGGACTATGCGCTTATTCATATTGCCGGACTGTTGTTCGCCAATGTTCGCACGACGGATATTGTTGCACGCATTGGCGGCGACGAATTCGCTCTGGTCCTTGAGGAACTGACCAAGGACGAAGCATTGGCAAAAATCGCGCAGTTGCGGGAAGCTATCCTGCAAGCGTCTTGCGAATATGGTGACGCCTCGCTGATGCTCGGTGCATCATTCGGCATGGCCGTGATGCTTGAAAGCGACACCGATGAAGCGCTGATCGCGCGCGCCGATGCCGACATGTATGCGAACAAGCGCAAAATGCGTGATCAGCGTTCCGACAAATAATAGCGGTCGATTTCCGTCAGATCGCCATCCAGCTCATAGACAATCGGCTGGCCTGTGGGGATTTCAAGGCTGGGAATGTCCGCATCGGCAATACCCGACAAATGTTTGACCAGCGCGCGCAGCGAATTGCCATGCGCGGAAATGAGCACACGCCTGCCTGCCTTTAACTCTGGTGCGATCCGGCTTTCCCAATAGGGCAGCACGCGTGCGATTGTGTCCTTCAGGCTTTCGGTATTCGGGATGGCGATGCCCGCATAGCGACGGTCCTTTGACAGATCGAAGGGGCTGTCGGCCGGTAATGGCGGCGGCGGCAAGTCAAAGCTGCGGCGCCAGATATGCACCTGTTCATCGCCATGCTTTGCCGCCGTTTCCGCCTTGTTAAGGCCGGTCAGGCCGCCATAATGGCGCTCGTTCAAACGCCAGTCCTTTTCCACCGGCAGCCACAAGCGTCCCATTTCCTCCAGCGCCAGATGCAGCGTCTTGATCGCGCGGGTCTGGACAGACGTGAAGCAGCAATCGAAATCCAAGCCCTTTTCAGCCATCAGCTTGCCCGCCGCACGCGCTTCTTCCGCGCCCTTTTCGGTAACATCCACGTCCCACCAGCCGGTAAAGCGGTTTTCCAGGTTCCAGACGGACTGGCCATGGCGGATGAGGACGAGTGTGGGCATGGTGGTCTCCGGCTTAAGGCTTTGCGCGTCCTAATAAGCCTTGAAGAGAGGCGCAAGTCTGCTGGAGTTCTCGATAGCTTGTCAAATCTCGTCAATCACCTCCGCCAGCGTCGCCAGACAATCCTTGGCCAATTGCATCGACCGGGCCGGTGACCAGCCAAAATCGGGGTCCGGCAAGGCGTCATTATCCTTGAACGGCATTTCCAGCGTCATCGACACCGCGCCATAGCGCTCGGCCAATTGCGCGGTGGACATGGACAGGTTGGCCCGTCCCGGCGGTGCGGAGGGATACCCGATGGCGGTCTGGAAATCGGGCGACCGGGCAGCCAGAATATCCCGATAGCGATTATAGAGCGCCAGTTGGCCCTCCTTGATGGACGGTATCCCCTTAAATCCCGCGATGAAGACGGCGGAAATGGCTTCGTCACCATGTACATCCATGGCAAAATCGACCCCGGCTTCATCCATCGCCGCACGGACAAGATAGACTTCCGGGCTGCGCTCCATGCTGGGGTCGTGCCATTCGCGGTTCAAATTCACGCCCGCCGCATTGGTCCGCAAATGCCCCCGCCTGCTGCCGTCAGGGTTCATATTCGGGACGATGTGAAAAGTTGCCTTCTGCCGCAGCAGCCGTGCAACCGAATCCTCCATGTCGGTCAGGCGCTCGATAGCCCCTTCCATCCACCATTCCGCCATGGATTCGCCCGGATGCTGGCGGGCATAGAGCCACACTTGTTTTGGGCCATCGCCCAGAGTCAAAAGGTCGAGCGGCTGACCATCGAGAGTAAGGCCAAGCTGGCGCTGCATAACGCCCGGCTGATTCGCGGCATAGGCGATAAGGTCATGATGCCGCTCCATCGAATAGGGCGCGAAATAGGCGATCCACATGGCGTTGCTGTCCGGCGCGACACGAATCGTCAGCACGCCATCGGCATAGCTGGTGTCCGCCATCAGCCAGTTCTCCCGATCCTCGCTCACGCGCGCCTTGTAGCCCGGCCAGCCATCGGGATAGGCCGTGCCAGCACAGTTCTTGATCCGCAGCTCCACCTCTTCACCCGCCGCACCTGACAGGCGGAAATGGAACCATTGATAAAAGTCGCTGTCCTTGTCCTTGACGATTTCAAGGTCGATGCGATTGCCGGAAATGTCCAGAACGCGGATATTGCCTGCATCAAAGGCGCTGCTGATCGATAGGGTCATTTGACGGTGATAGTCCGCCCCGACACGCCGGGAAAGTCCCTGAACAATGCCTCAGCCAATTTGGATGCCGTCATGCCCGGTTGGGCGGCGGGAGAATTTTCCTTCGCTTCGGTCATGGCGCGGCCTTCCCATATGATGGTCGCATCGGCGCGCCGTTTGATCTGCACAGCGATCTGGGTCATCACGGTCGCCTTGGGCTTGCCCGACAGGTTGATACCAATGCCCAGCCCCACGCCGCTACCATAGCTGCCCGTGCTGCCGCCAACCCCGATACTGACCGGCGATCGTCCTTCCGACAGCGTATCGCGCCCGCCGCGGCGATAGTTGACGCTCGCCACATATTCGCTGCCCATCCCCGATTGTTCGGTAAAGCCGATTCGCTGCAATTCGCGCTCCACGGCGGCGGCATAGCTGCGAAATTCAAGGCTGGTATCATCGTCAAAGGCCAGCGGTTCCACCGCGATTGTCCCACGTCCGGTCTGATCGCCAATATGAAAGCGGGTGACCTCAACCGGTGCAATTGCTGTCGCGCAGCCTGCTAATGCAAGCGGACCGACCAGCAAACAGGCCCATTTTTTCACGCGCATCACACATTCTCCCTCTCTGCGTCTGCCCGGATGCCGTCATCGCGTTCCAGAATCATAAGGCATGACATGGCTGCATATAGCATGAACGGGGATTCCATTGCGCCTGACGCACGGCTATTGTCTGTTAATTCAATAACTCAGCTACAGGGTGACCGATGACGGATAAGCCGATAATTTTAGTGACGGGCGGCGCGGGTTATATCGGCAGCCATGCGGTGCTTGCCCTGCGCGATGCGGGGTACGGCGTAGCAGTCATCGACAACCTGACCACCGGCTTTCGTTGGGCCGTGCCCGAAGACGTTGCTTTTGTCGAAGGCGATATTGAAGATCAGGCGCTGGTTGAAAAATGGATCGTCGATCAGGGCGTGCAGGCGATCATGCATTTTGCAGGGTCGATCATCGTCCCTGAATCGGTTGAAAACCCACTGAAATATTATCACAACAACAGCGTCAAAAGCCGTGCGCTGATTGAAAGCGCGGTGCGCACCGGCGTACGGCACTTCATTTTTTCCTCGACAGCGGCAACCTATGGAATGCCCGAAGAAAGCCCGGTCAGCGAGAGCGCACCCAAAAAGCCGATCAATCCCTATGGCATGTCGAAGCTGATGACGGAAATCATGCTGCAGGACGTATCGAATGCGCATGATTTCAATTTCTGCGCGCTCCGCTATTTCAACGTCGCGGGTGCCGATCCGCTCGGTCGCACGGGGCAATCGACCGCAGGCGCGACACATCTTATCAAGGTTGCGGTGGAAGCGGCACTGGGCAAGCGCAGCCATGTCAGCGTGTTCGGCACCGATTATGGCACGCCGGACGGAACCGGGGTGCGCGATTATATCCATGTTGCGGACCTTGCCCGCGCCCATGTACTGGCGCTCGAAGCGCTGATGGCCGATCCTGCGACGAATCATATTCTCAACTGCGGCTATGGCCGTGGCTTTTCGGTGCTGGAGGTACTCGACGCCGTCGACCGGGTGACGAACATGACGATCGAGCGCCGGATGGAAGGCCGCCGCGCGGGCGATCCCGATTCGCTGATATCCGACAATCGTGCGATCATGGACCGCTTTCCGTGGAAACCCCGATATGCCGATCTGGACCAGATCGTCAGCCATGCCGTCGTCTGGGAACGGAAATTGAGCGAAATCAGAGGAGGCGCTTGACTTTGGCGGCTCGTCCCCATAGGTGGCGGCCTTCAAATTTCTGACAAACCAAAGCTATTGGAAGCGTTTCGACATGAAGATCCGCAATTCTCTGAAGTCGCTCAAGGACCGTCACCGCGACAACCGCGTGATCCGTCGCCGTGGCCGCACCTATGTGATCAACAAGACCAACCGCCGGTTCAAGGCTCGCCAGGGCTGAACGATCGGTGGGCATAACCGCCGTCATATTTGACGTCGGCAATGTTCTCTATGATTGGGACCCCCGGTTCCTTTACGAGCGCCTGATCGATGACGAGCAGGCGCTCGATGCGTTTCTGCGCGATGTCGTGACGCCGCAATGGCATTTCCAGCATGATGCTGGACGGCCTTTTGCCGAAACCAGCGCCGAACTGGCCGCTCAATTTCCCGAATATGCCGACCTGATCCGCCTTTGGGGTCCACGGTTCAACGACAGCGTCGGTGACCCGATAAAAGGTATGGAGAAACTGGTCGCCGAATTGGGTGAAGCGGGCGTGCCATTATTCGCCATCACCAATTTCAGCGACGAATTCTGGCCGGCTTTCCGCGCGGCGCAAACGGATATGTTCGACCGTTTCCGCGACGTGCTGGTATCGGGGGAAGTCGGCCTGACCAAGCCTGATGCAGCCATTTATCGTCTTGCTTTGGACCGATTCGGCCTGCGGCCCGAATCGACTCTATTCATCGACGATCGGGCTGAAAATGTCAGTGGTGCGGAGGCGCTGGGAACCAAGGGACATCAGTTTCACGATTCGGACAGGTTGCGCGCCGAACTGAACCTGTTGGGGCTATTGACCGCCTGATCCACGACAAGCTCAGCAAGCCGCTTAACCCTCCTGAGTCACGGTCGCCTCTGCAGCCTTGAAACCGATCTTCGAATGTTGCCCGTCGCAAAATGGCTTTGTTGTGGACGCACCGCAACGACACAGGAAAATACGCCGCTTCCCGGCCAACTCATAAAGATTACCGTCCCCATCGCGCAATTCGAGATTGCTGAGATCACCGGTCAGTAAATACGGACCGTTTTTCGTGGCTACGACCTCGATCATCATCAAACTCTCCTGCCCGCCTGCACCTCACCTGTTGCGAGATATCTGGTAATCAAAGGCAGCGTTTGTTTACGCCTTCTCCAGCGTACACTGCAAGGGATGCTGATTCTCGCGCGCGAAGTCCATGACCTGACTGACCTTGGTTTCAGCAACTTCATAGCTGAAAACACCGCATATGCCCACGCCGCGCTGATGGACGTGGAGCATGATGCGCGTGGCCTCTTCCATGTTCATCTTGAAAAAGCGCTGCAGGACCAGGACGACGAACTCCATCGGCGTGTAATCGTCGTTTAGCATCAGTACCTTATAGGGCGACGGCTTTTTGGTGCGCGTACGGGTACGGGTGGCAACGCCCAGATTGCTGCCATCCTCGTCGCCCTTGCGTGTCGCCATCATGGCGGGGCCGGCTAATATGTCGCTCAATTGGTCCATGCGTCCCGCAGGATATGGCATGGTTCCTGTCTAGGGCAAGGGGGAAGACAGGGTTAACGGCCCCATTGTAACGAAAAAAAACGGCCGCCTGTCAATCAGGCGACCGTTTTTCATATCCTATGCGTTAGAAATCAGGCGGTGAAAGACTTCACCTTTTCCGAGACCAACGAAATGCGAGTGGACAGCGGCTTCGCAACGTCGCCAGCCAGCTTCAGCATGGCTTCGCTGTTCTTCGATGCTTCCGACGCCATGGTGTCAAAGGCGCTGGAGAAGAATTCGCTCTGCAGCTGGAAAAATTCGGTCGGCGATTTGATCGATGCAAAGCTCTTCATCGTCGCAGTAACCTTCTCGAAGCTCTTGCGGCTGTATTCGGCAGCTTCCTGGCCCAGAGCTTCAGCGCCCTTGGCAGCGATCTTGCCTGATTCGACTACAGCTTCAACATTGCCCTTGGTCAGTTCGTTGACTTCCTCGAGTATCTTGCTGCTTTTCGCAACGGTAGCCTTGGCCTTTTCATTGAATTCGCCATAGATCGCCTGGAACTTTTCCTTGGCTTCGGCGGCAACTTTCTTCGTGGTCTCAATTGCGTCGGTCATTACAGTCGTTCCTTCTTTTGCTGCGGCCGAAATGGAATCAATTACTATTTTCGGCTCATTTTTTTCGGGTTCAGGCGTGGCTTCAACGGTCGGAGCGACCGGCTCGGCTACGGCTTCTTCCAAAGGCACAGCTTCGACGGTTTCAACAACCGGCGTTGCTGCAATTTCTTCCTTCATCGGCTTTGGAGCAGGTGGAGGTGTTACAACCTCGACCTTTACCGGTGCAGGTGGGGTTTCCAGCTTGGGGGTTGCTACCGGAGCCGGTTTTACAACGGGAGTAGCAACTATTTTTTGTTCAGGGGCTTTAGGTGCAGCGACAGCAGTCTTTTTCGCTGGAGCAGACATATAAGCGCTCGACGCAGCCTTCTTTGATCCTGATTTCGTCGGTGTTCCTGCCATCGAAGCCTCCTTCCATTCTTGTTGCAGTGCACAATAACGGAGTCGATTTCAAATTGCAAGAGTTATTGTGCACCGCAACAAAAGTGTCACAGGCACGCGAAAAGACCCTGAAAAACTGGAACTATCGCGCCTTTACATAGCGCCCCGGCGCATCCTCAATTGCCTTCAGGCGCCCCTTTCCGGGCTTTCTACCTCCTGTAGCGGGCACTGATTCGTTGCCCAACGCTTCGATCCAGTCGATCCAGTCCGGCCACCAGCTCCCCGGCGTTTCTTTCGCATGCGCAACATAATCCGCAAGCGACTGAACTTTCTTCTCACAGGTCCAATATTGATATTTACCTACAGAGGGCGGATTAACGACGCCGGCGATATGGCCTGACCCCGCCAACACGAAACGCAGCGGCCCGGAAAAATGTTCCGTTATTTTCCAGACACTTTCGGGTGGCGCGATATGATCTTCCCGGCCTGCCTGAACATAGCTTGGCGTCTTCACCTTGCGCAGATCGATAGGGGTTCCATCGATGCTGATCGCCCCGGGCTGAACCAGCTTGTTGTCCCGATACAGGTCGGCAAGATAGTTTTGATGCCATTTGGCGGGCAGGTTGGTCGTGTCGCCATTCCAGTAGAGCAGGTCAAAGGGCTTATAATCCTGTCCCAACAGATAATTGTCGACGACATAGCTCCATATGAGGTCGCGCCCTCGCAACAGATTAAATGTCGCGGCCATGTAACGCCCGTCCAGATAGCCGTCAGCCGACAGCGTCTTCACCATCTTGAGCAGTTCATCATCGACAAACAGGCTCAGGTCGCCTGCTTTGGCAAAATCCACCTGCGCGGTAAAGAAAGTCGCGCTCTTCACCTTCTCCGCTTCCTTGCGCGCGGCAAGCAGCGCTAACGTGGCCGCCAGCGTCGTGCCCGCAACGCAATAGCCAATGGTATGCACGCTCGGCACATCCAGCAATTCACGAACCGTATCGATCGCGTCAATCTGGCCCCGCACGATATAATCATCCCAGACCACATCTTTCATGCTCTCGTCGGCAGACTTCCATGACACCACAAAGACGGTAACGCCTTGTTCCACAGCCCAGCGAATGAAGCTTTTTTGGGGGTTCAGATCGAGAATATAGAACCGATTGATCCAGGGCGGAAAGATGACAAGCGGTGTCTTGAGCACTTCCTTTGTTGTCGGTTCATACTGGATGAGCTGGTAGAGCGGGGTTTCCCGGATGACCTTGCCCGGCGTGACCGCGATATTACGGCCAACCTCAAATGCGCTACCGTCGACATGGGACAGTTGTCCCCTGTCAATATCGTTCAGCATGTTCTGCAACCCACGCAGCAGATTATCGCCGTTGGTCTCCAACGTTTTTTCAAGCACCAGCGGATTGGTCAGAGCAAAATTGCTGGGACTCATCGCATCGATGATTCCCTTTGTAGCGAAACGGAGCTGGTCCTTCTGCTTGGGCGCGACACCGTCGACGGTATCGACAAGATGCATCATATAGTCCGCTGTCAGCAAATAGCTGCGTCGGATCATGTCGAACACCGGATCGCTTTGCCATTGCGGGGCGGAAAAACGGCGATCGCCATCAGGCCTGCCCTCCGAACCCGTCAACACTTTCCCGCCGCCTTCCAGAAAACTTTGCCAGAGAGTCAGTCCATTGGCCCAAAATTCCGACTGGACCTTCCCGGCGGCTTCAGTGTCGACCAGCAGGGGCAGACCGGGTATTTTTTCGGCCTCTGTCTCCGCCTTGGCCATCTGTCGGGCGCTATATTCAAGGAGCAGTTGCTGCGCCTGCCCGATCACCCGCGTCCAGTGCTGCATCTGGTCCAGGGCCGGCAATAGCGGCTCCATCACGCCGAAGGGCTTTTTGATGTCGGCATCGCTCATCCGGGGTCTCCTTTGCTCATTGCGCCGACCAACATCTCTGCTGGCAAGGCTTGTAAAGCCAGTATATATGCGCGGGCGGCGCAAACCAAGCCTGACTGCGTCTCAATTGAACACTCCTATGGAGAAAGTGCAAAGGAATGTATCGATAATGTCCGAAGAATTTTACCGCATCAAACGTCTTCCCCCCTATGTCATCGCCGAAGTCAACGCGATGCGGGCGGCGGCGCGCGCGGCGGGTGAGGATATTATCGATCTTGGCATGGGCAATCCCGACCTGCCTCCACCCGACCATGTGATCGAAAAATTGTGCGAAGTGGCTCGCAAGCCGGACGCACATGGCTATTCGCAATCGAAGGGCATACCGGGGTTGCGCAGGGCGCAAGCCAATTATTACGCCCGCCGCTTTGGTGTCGAACTCGACCCTGAGTCAGAAGTTGTTGTGACGATGGGATCCAAGGAGGGTCTGGCCAGCCTTGCCACGGCAATCACTGCACCCGGCGATGTCGTGCTGGCTCCCAACCCCAGCTATCCGATCCACACTTTCGGTTTCATCATCGCAGGCGCGACAATCCGGGCGGTTCCGACAACGCCCGATGATAATTATTTTCGCGCGCTCGACCGGGCCATGGCCTTCACCGTGCCGCGGCCATCAATCCTTGTGGTGAACTACCCATCAAACCCAACGGCAGAAACGGTCGACCTTGCCTTTTACGAAAGGCTGGTCGCCTGGGCGAAAGAGAACACGGTTTGGGTAGTGTCCGACCTTGCCTATTCGGAACTCTATTATGACGGCAATCCGACGCCATCAATCCTGCAGGTGGCGGGCGCCAAGGATGTGGCGGTTGAATTCACCTCGCTCAGCAAAACCTATTCGATGGCCGGATGGCGCATGGGTTTCGCTGTCGGCAACGAGCGGCTGATTGCAGCGATGACACGCGTCAAATCCTATCTCGACTATGGTGCCTTTACACCGATTCAGGCGGCAGCCTGCGCCGCACTCAATGGGCCGCAGGACATCGTTCAGAAGAATCGCGAACTCTATCACAAGCGCCGCGATGTGATGGTGGAAAGCTTCGCCCGCGCGGGATGGGATATTCCGCCGCCTCGCGCCTCCATGTTCGCATGGGCGCCACTGCCCCCGGCGCTCAAGGATATGGGCAGCCTGGAATTCTCCAAACAATTGCTCGTCCATGCCAAAGTCGCCGTCGCACCGGGCGTGGGTTATGGGGAGGATGGCGAAGGCTTTGTCCGTATCGCCATGGTGGAAAATGAACAGCGGCTGCGGCAGGCGGCGCGCAACGTCAAACGCTATCTGCAAAGCATGGGCATCAACACGCCCACAGCGAAAGCGGAATAATCATCCTTTGCGCAGGCGGTCGTCTCTATGGGGCGTCCGCCTGCGTGATGTCGCCTTGCGAACGAGTGTAACGCGGGTATAGCTGCGGCCCATGGAAAGCATCACGCAAGTCGCCCATACGATCCAGTTTGCGGTCGCTCCGGTTTTTCTTCTTGCCGGGATCGGCGCGTTCCTGAATGTCTGCGTCGGACGGCTGGCGCGCGTCATTGATCGGGCAAGAGTGGTCGAACGGCTGGTGCTGGAAACAAATGGTGTAGAGCACGACCGCCTGATTTTTGAAATTCGCAAGCTCGACCAGCGCATGACTGTGGTCAACAACGCCATTCTCCTGAGTGTCGCCAGCGCGATTGCCGTCTGTCTGGTTGTTGTCCTGCTGTTTTCCGCACAATTGTTTCATGCCGCGATGGGCACGCCGATTGCGCTGCTTTTCATTCTGGCGATGTTCCTGATGATCAGTGCGCTGTGCACTTTCATGGTCGAAATCCGGCTGGCCGCCCGGACAATCCATATCAGGAGCGAAGTGCTATATCATCTTGCAGATAATTGAAGCACCGGGACTTCCAGCGTATTCCTGCCAGGATGATGAAATCCAGATATGAGAAGGGCCGCCGGTGCAATCGCATCGACGGCCCTTCAACATGGTCAGCGGCCGGAAGTGCCGCCCCGGAGAACGTATCACCGCGCTAAAAGCGACGGAATTCCGTGCTTAGCAGCGTGTTCCCCGAATGGACTTGACCGACCCCTTTGCTGAACCATGAGACATCGGATCACCTCCTTTCGCGTTGTTGAAACGGGCGTCGCCATTTTTTATCTGGTGACAGGTATATGTGTGAATCATTCCGATTCGCGGATCAAGACTTGAAATAATCTTTTTTGACGCGATAATTGCGCGCTCGCGCCGCTTCCGCGCTGCGTCGTTTTCATCCCCATAGATCAGAAATTTGTGCGGCTGTTTACCCGCGCAACTGAGGTTTAGCCGCGGCAATCCTCAATTACACGCGTGAATTCCGGCCATGCCGGGATGGCAAGATAGGGCATGCCCGTAACCTCGACAACGAAGCGGCCACGGCTGAATGCCATCCGGTCCAGCCACGGATCGGCCAGATCAACGTCCGCCGCGGCATAGGGTGGCGCGCCGCCGGTATCGCGCACAGTCCACACGCCATCGCCAAAACTGGTGCGCAGCCGCATCTGCCCGCCGTTCGCGCCAACGCTTCCCACACGCGAAACATAGATGCGCCCACGCGCCTTGTCGCACCGGATGGTCAAGGCGGCGGCGCTGCCCTGCACCCCAAAAAGCGCAAGCGATCCGCGCTCATCCCGCCGATAGACCCAGTCGCCCGGACTGACCGGCCATGCGCGCCACTCGGTGCTGAGCGGCGGGGTCGCAGGCGGCGGTGAAGGAACTGGCGAGGTTGCAGGAGCAGGCGCGGATTGCGGCACGGCGCAGGCGGCAAGGGCCAACGACGGAGCAAGGACGGACAGCAAGCGGATGAAAAGGCGCATGGCCGTGCTTATGGCCGACGAAACGAGACGGCTCAACCGCTAATCGGTTCCTGAGCCGCAAGGGTCATGCGGCGCGGGGAACGATACGGTCGAGTTCGCCGCCCAACACCCGCTTTGCTTCCAGCAATTCATACTGGTCCTGAAGCCGCAGGAAGAATCCTTCCGACATTCGAAAATAGCGCGTCAGGCGAAGGTCCCCCTCGGCGTCCATCGGGCGCGTGCCATCTATCACCGCACGCAGGCGATCCGGCGCAACAGCAATCAGCCTCGCCAGTTCCTCCACCTGGAGGTCCAGCGGCTCCATGAATTCCGACACCAGCATCTCCCCGGCATGTTCATTGTCGAGCCAATGGGGGTTAGTGGTAGTCCGTGATTTCGACGTCATATGCGTCCCGCTCTCTGACTTAACTAATGTCCAGAATGCCATTCATTGTTTCTATGTTATCACCAATGTGATCATAGACAACATAAAATCCATGAATCGTTCCTGCGAAAGAAGGAACTATTACTTTGAACATGTTATCGACCCTCTCCTCATCAGAAAATTTCACTTTTAAATTAACTCTGTCAATTTTAGCAAAAGTCCCAAATGTACCGGAGTAATTAGGGTGAACAAATTCTGATAACGTGTCATAGTTCTTTCTGAATAAAGGGATTGTTTGGTCTATTTTATCGATACAGTTCAGAATATTTGTAGCGCTCGGCATCGACGGATTTGATCTCGAACCAAACAATCTGTTCATTAAAAAATCGTCGATCGACTCTAAATCAGTATCGCAAATGAATCTTTCTATACGTCCTTTCAATTCAAAGAGCCGAGCCATTGTCTCCATGCAGCCTCTGGTGAGTGTGGCTGATGATACCGGCTTTCGCACCTCTATTGCTTGCAGAGCATGGGTGGAAAGATCAGAAAAGCGATGGATTAGGGCTTCTCGATAGGAAAGGGCTTTAAACGGGATTTTCGAGTTAAGCGTCAGCATTGCAATGTCGAATCCATCAGGAAGCGACGCCTCAATTGCCTCAACTTGTGCCCTAACATCGGCGAGCATTGCTTCGATCTTCTCCATTACCGCCCCTTCCGCTGCACCTTCCCATAACGCATCTTGCGCGTCCCCGGCTTGCCTTCGGTCGCTCGCCCCTTTGGCCCGGCCATCTGCTGATCCACTGACAACCCAAGCTCCTCCGCCTCCAGCTTGCGGATTTCGTCGCGCAAGCGCCCGGCTTCCTCGAATTCCAGGTCTGCCGCCGCCGCGCGCATCTTCTTTTCCAGACCCTCGATGTAGGCGCGCAGATTGTGGCCGACCATGTGCGGACGGTCCGGGTCGCCGGTGTCAATGAGGACGCTGTCTCTGTTTGCCACATGGGTCATGATGTCGCCGATATGGCGCTTGATCGTCGTCGGCGTGATGCCGTGTTCCAGATTATAGGCTTCCTGCTTTTCGCGGCGGCGACCGGTTTCGCTCAGGGCGCGCTCCATGCTGCCGGTGATACGGTCGGCATACAGGATCACGCGCCCGTCGACATTGCGCGCCGCGCGACCAATGGTCTGGATCAGCGAGGTTTCGGAGCGCAGGAAGCCCTCCTTGTCCGCATCCAATATCCCGACCAGCCCGCATTCGGGAATGTCCAGCCCCTCACGCAACAGGTTGATGCCGACCAGCACGTCATAGACGCCCAGCCGCAGATCGCGGATCAGTTCGATACGTTCCAGCGTTTCGACGTCGCTATGCATGTAGCGGACCTTGATCCCCGCTTCGTGCATGAATTCGGTCAAATCCTCGGCCATGCGTTTGGTGAGCGTGGTGACAAGGGTGCGATAACCCATATCAGCGGTCTTGCGCGCCTCGTTGATCAGATCATCGACCTGATCTTCCACTGGCTTGATCTCGACGGGCGGGTCGATGAGGCCGGTGGGGCGGATCACCTGTTCACTGAACACGCCGCCAGTCTGGTTCATTTCCCATTTGCCGGGCGTTGCCGAAACGCTGACCGTTTGCGGCCGCATCGCGTCCCATTCATTGAAACGCAGCGGCCGGTTGTCGATGCAACTGGGCAAGCGAAAGCCATATTCGGCCAATGTGGTCTTGCGCCGGTGATCGCCGCGCGCCATCGCGCCGATCTGCGGCACGGTCTGGTGGCTTTCATCGACAAACAACAGTGCGTTTTCAGGAAGATATTCGAACAGGGTCGGCGGCGGCTCGCCCGGCAGGCGCCCGGTCAGGAAGCGCGAATAATTCTCGATTCCCGCACAGCTTCCCGTCGCCGATATCATCTCCAGATCGAAATGCGTGCGTTGCTCCAGCCTTTGCGCTTCCAACAGCTTGCCTTCCGCGTGCAGACCCTTGAGCCGTTCGGCCAGTTCGAAACG
>JAENVZ010000268.1 GCA_016650315.1 Alphaproteobacteria bacterium
AACGCGACCGCCGCCGCGAGTCCGTAAGCGAGGCCGCCTCCGAAGCCGCCATGCAGCGCCTGCTTGACGCGCTCACGGGCAGGGAAGCCAGCGAGGCCACCCGTCTTTCCTTCCGCAAGCGCATCGAAGACAATGTCTTGAACGATGTCGAGGTTGAGGTGGAGGTCGAGGACAGCCCGACCATGCCGATGGAAATTCCCGGCATGGGTGGCCAGGTCGGCATGATCAACCTGTCTGATATGATGAGCAAGGCATTCGGGCAATCCCACAAAAAACGCCGCAAGATGCGCGTTGCCGACGCCTGGGACAAGCTGGTCGAAGAGGAGCAGGACAAGCGCCTGGACCAGGACGATGTCACGCGGACCGCCATCACCGACGCTGAACAGAACGGCATCGTATTTCTGGACGAAATCGACAAGATCGCGTTCAGCGACGTGCGTGGCGGATCAGTCAGCCGCGAGGGCGTGCAACGCGACCTGTTGCCGCTCATTGAAGGAACAACGGTTTCCACCAAATATGGCCCGTTGAAGACCGACCATATCCTGTTCATTGCATCAGGCGCGTTCCATATAGCAAAACCAAGCGATCTTTTGCCCGAATTGCAGGGCCGCCTGCCCATCCGGGTCGAACTCAAAGCACTCACCGAAGAGGACTTCGTTGCGATCCTGAGCGAAACGAAGGCCAGCCTGCCTGAACAGTACAAGGCCTTGCTGGCGACCGAAGAGGTCACTATCGATATCAGCGAGGATGCTATTCGCGCCATCGCCAGAATCGCGGCGGAAGTGAACGGTCAGGTTGAAAATATCGGTGCCCGGCGGTTGCAGACGGTGATGGAAAAGCTGCTTGAAGACATCAGCTTCGACGCGGAAAATCGCAAGGGCGAAACCTTCACTGTGGACGCCGCTTATGTCGATAGCCAATTGGCCGAAGTCGCCCGAAATACTGACCTGAGCAAATATGTTCTGTAAGGTAGCGCTCGACTGATTTTGGCAGGTGTGATGAAGTCGGTTCGTGCTACCTTATCCTATAGAGAAGCGCTGCTGCCTTCGCGGGAGCACCTCTCCAACCCTGTAACCCGTAGCACAAGAGGCACCCAACGGCCTCTAAAGCTGCGTTAAATCTGACGCATTTCGCTTGCTATAGTTCTTTGTTGTCGCATCGTTTTTTGCGGAAAGCCGGTTCCCACCCTTCGACCAGCTCAGGACAGGCTTTTTCGCACGATGCGCTATTGCCCCACCGAAGCGAACATCATCGGTGTATCGACCCTGTCTGTGACCCCCGCTTGCTCATCCCGGATCGCTTTTTCCAATATGCGTCGGGCGCGTATGTCGGATTCGTCGGTTTCCAGATAGATCGGCTTCAAGTCCGTCAGGTCCCGTCCACCCATATAGGCCTGGCAGTCCATCATCATCGGCTCGTCTTCGTCCTTGAATGCGATATTGGTCATCTTCCGCAGCACTTCATCGATCTGGGAGTTGTGCATCTGCCGATTGCGGGTACCGGCATAAAGGAAGTGGCAGCTTGTTTCGGTTTCCGGCGTTATCAGCAGCGTATTGCACATCAACGACCCTTCCTCCGGTGGTCGGCCAACAGCTGTCATGATGAGGCGATTACGAAATATGCCGGGCAACAGCCATTCAATCTCGCTATGATAATCGCCACGCTCCTCAGAGAAAAAGGGGCTTTGACTTCCGGGCGTTGGAATATCGCGCTGGATGTAGCTGGATTTGACGTTGTTTCCTTCTTGCGTGAAATACATTTCACGCTTGGCGCGGGCAGGCGTCAACGTGCCGGGGTGTAGATAGGAGGCATGGCTGAGATCCAGAAGATTGTCGATCAACAACCGGTAATCAATCGCAAGATGCAAATGCTCTGTAATCCAGGGACAGAAATCCGCATCGAACATACCAAGGTCGGGGATCAGTTCCGGGTCGGCCAGTGCCAGATCACCCATCCATATCCAAGCGGCATTCTGGCTTTCCACCAGCGGATAACGCCGGACATTGGAGCCTTGCGGAATACGACCTGATCCATGCGGATTATGGGCGCACGCACCCGCAGCATTAAATTGCAGCCCATGATAGGGGCATTCGATATTGTCCCCGACCAGCTTTCCCTTGTGCAGGGGCGCGAAACGGTGTGGGCATATATCGCTCAATGCGGTGGCTTCGCCGCCTTCGGTGCGGTAGAGAACCACCGGCTCATCAAGAAAACGGCGCAGAATCGGACTGTTTTCAATGCCCGATGACCAGCCCGCACAATACCAAGCGTTTTTTAGAAAACTCATGCCCCAGCCCCTTTGCCGTGCGCCATCACATCCAGATTGATTGACAGCGCCTGTCGCCGACATTCTCGCCTCTAACTGCCTGCAATGCAAGTATTTTGGATATTATTAAGGATTACTGTTAACTATAATTGCATTCGGGGAAGCGGAAATCCCTCTTCTATTTTCCCGGAACAGCATCCGCAGCTTGGCGCATACGATGCAATAATGTGGAAAGCAGTATTTTCTCTTCCGCGCTCAATACGCCTGAAAGGCGCGCATCCATTGCAAGCGCGGCAGGCACGATTTCGCGGTAAAGTGCGTCCCCGGCCAGATTGAGCGCAAGCCCATGGGATCGGCCATCGCGCATATCAGGTAAACGGTCGATCAACCCCCGGTCAGCCATTGCCTTAACCGCTCGATTGACAGTTACTTTATCCATGCGTGTTGCCGCGACCAGATCACGTTGAGTCAGTTCGCCTCGTTCGCCGAGCACCGCCATAATCCGCCATTCAGGGATTTTTAGACCAAACCGCGCCTGATATTCCCGCGCGATGACGCCGCTTACCGCATTGGACGTAATCGAAAGCTGATAAGGCAAAAATGCAGACAGGTTGAGAGGCGGTTCATCGCTCATCGCCCGCCGCCTTTCAGGACCCGGCCCGCCACGGCGTCCAGTCGGGCGATCATGGCAGGGTCCCGCGCTTCGGCAGCAGTAATCAGCGCATGGTCAAGACAGGTATCAATCGGTGATGCGAGCCGCCTTTCGGGCAAACCCGCCGCCAGTTCCAGCACCAGCCGCCGGGCCGCATCGGCATTGATGTGCAAAACCTTCAGTACATCGGTGACTTCCACGCCTGCGTCTTCGCCACGCCAGCAATCATAATCGGTAACCATTGCGACCAGCGCATAGGGAAGCTCCGCCTCGCGCGCCAGTTTAGCCTCTGGCATGGCCGTCATTCCGATGATGTCACAGCCCCAGCTTTGATAGAGGCGGCTTTCGGCGCGCGTTGAAAATTGCGGCCCTTCCATCACCAGATAGATACCACCTTCAACCACATGCGCACCCGCCGCGCGTGCCGCGTCACCTGCCAATGCCGCCAACCGTGGGCATACCGGGTCAGCCATGCTGACATGGGCGACCATGCCCTGTCCGAAGAAACTCTTTTCTCGCGCAAAGCTGCGGTCGATGAACTGGTCGGCAATGACAAAGCAACCCGGCGCCAGATCCTTGCGCAGCGAACCCACCGCCGAGATGGAAAGAATGTCGGTGCAACCCGCGCGCTTGAGCGCATCGATATTGGCGCGAGCGTTAAGGTTCGTCGGCGACAAAGGATGGCCGCGTCCATGGCGGGGCAAAAATACGAATTTGACGCCGCCAATAGTACCAATCAGTAAATCATCCGATGGCTTGCCCCAGGGGGTATCGACGGAAATCCATTGCGCGTCGGCAAGTCCGTCGACCTGATACAGGCCCGATCCGCCGATGATGCCAATGGTCCATTCACTCATGCCGCGTCCCCCTAAAAGCCGTGCTCCTGCGAAAGCAGGAGTCCAGAGTCACAAGCGCGGTGCGAGACCCCCTGGGTTCCTGCTTTCGCAGGAACACAAAGGTCTATTCCCCCAATATATGCCTGACCGCCGCCATCGCGTGCAACGTAGTGCCGTCATATATAGGCAGTACATTGGCGCGCACATCAACGATCATTTCCAGTTCTGTGCAAGCCAACACGACCGCCGGAACATGCGCCTGGTAAATGTTGGTGAGAATGGTCTTCAGCGTCCGTTCGGAATTGCGCGTCGCTTTGCCGTGGGCCAGTTCTTCATAAATGATCCGGTCGATCTCATTCGCTCGGTCAAGGTCTGGCGGCGTCAGCGAAATTCCGTGCGAGACAAGGCGCTGGCGATAGAAACGCTCGGTCATAACATTGCGTGTACCGATCAGCGCGGCGCTCTTCACACCGTCCGCCTTCATCTTTTCGCCCACAGCATCTGCAATATGGAGAATCGGCACCGACACCGCTGCCGCAACCTGATCATAGACCTTGTGCATACTGTTGGCGCATATGACGAGGGCGGTCGCGCCAGCTTGCTCCAGCCGGCGCGCCGCATCGATCAGGATAGCAGCGGTGCGCTCCCATTCCTCATCAGTCTGTGTACGGGCAACCTCAGAAAAATCGAGGCTTTCGATCAGCATAGGGGCGCTGTGAAGTCCCCCAAGCCGAGTAGCGATAGCCCCGTTTATGATCTGGTAGTAGCGGACGGTGGATGTCCAGCTCATACCCCCGATGAGGCCAATTTTACGCATTGATGTCCTTGTGTCAGTCGAGATGTTTGACGATTTCCTCTACCATCTTCTTGGCATCTGCAAGAAGCATCATGGTATTATCCATGTAGAAAACGTCATTATCGACACCGGCATAGCCCACGCCCCCCATGGAGCGTTTTACGAACAACACGGTCTTCGC
>JAENVZ010000269.1 GCA_016650315.1 Alphaproteobacteria bacterium
GATAGGGGGATGCAGAGACGTAATCGAGGCCCGTTTCTTCGCAAAAAGCGATGGATGCCGGATCGCCGCCATGTTCCCCGCATATGCCCAACTTGATACCCGGACGTGCTGCCCGACCGCGCTCGACCGCAATTTCGATAAGCTGGCCGACACCCTCGATATCCAGGCTGACGAACGGATCGCGCGGGAAGATACCCTTGTCGACATATTGCGTCAGGAACCGGCCCGCATCGTCGCGGCTGATCCCGATAGTGGTTTGCGTCAGGTCATTGGTGCCAAAGGAGAAGAATTCCGCCACTTCGGCAATTTCCCCGGCCTTCAGAGCCGCACGGGGCAACTCGATCATCGTTCCAACGAGATATTCGACCGTCCGCCCCTTTTCAGCGAACACGGCCTGCGCCGCATTGTCCACGACCGCCTTCATCAGTTCCAGCTCCTTGCGGGTGGCAACCAGCGGGATCATGATTTCCGGGATCGGCGCATCGCCCGATTCATTGGCGACGTCGATGGCCGCTTCAAAAATGGCGCGCGCCTGAATTTCATAGATTTCTGGATAGGTGACGCCGAGGCGGCAACCGCGATGACCCAGCATGGGGTTGAATTCATGCAATTCGGCGGCGCGGCGCTTCAGCGCCTCTATGCCGACACCAGCCGCTTCAGCCACCTCGGCGAACTCCGCTTCGCCATGCGGCAAGAATTCATGCAGCGGTGGATCCAGCAACCGGATGGTTACGGGCAGGCCCGCCATTACGCGGAAAATTTCGGTAAAGTCGCTGCGCTGTTCGGGGAGCAGCTTGGCAAGTGCCTCGCGGCGGCCTTTTTCACTGTCGGCCAGAATCATTTGGCGGACAGCCGTGATACGCGCGGCATCAAAGAACATGTGCTCGGTACGGCACAGGCCAACACCCTCCGCACCGAATTCGCGTGCGACCTTGCAGTCGAGCGGCGTTTCGGCATTGGCGCGGACCTTCAGGCGCCGGACCTTGTCGGCCCAGACCATCAACGTGCCGAAATCGCCGACCAGTTCGGGCTGAATCGTCGGGACTTCGCCCGCCATGACTTCACCCGACGAACCGTCGATGGTGATGGTGTCGCCTTCAACCAGCTTGCGGCCGCCAACGTTGAGAATGCAGTTTTTCGCATCAATCGACAGGCCGCCGGCCCCGGAAACGCAGGGGCGGCCCATGCCGCGCGCCACTACGGCGGCATGTGACGTCATGCCGCCACGCGCGGTCAATATACCCTTGGCCGCGTGCATGCCGTGAATATCCTCAGGGCTGGTTTCGATGCGGACGAGGATGACCGCTTCACCAAGTTCAGCGCGCCGTTCGGCGGCATCGGCGTCAAAGACGATAATGCCACTGGCCGCACCCGGAGAGGCAGGCAAGCCCTTGGTCAGCACATCGCGCGGAGCCTTGGGGTCGAGCGTGGGGTGCAGGAGCTGGTCGAGCGCGGCAGGATCGACGCGGGCGATGGCTTCTTCCTGCGTAATCAGGCCTTCATTGGCCATATCCACCCCGATCTTAAGCGCCGCCTTCGCCGTACGCTTGCCCGAACGGGTCTGGAGCATCCAGAGCTTGCCCTGCTGCACGGTGAACTCGATGTCCTGCATATCCCGATAATGGGTTTCGAGGATGTTGAAGACCTTGGCCAGCTCGGCAAAGGTTTCGGGCATCGCCTCTTCCATCGACAAGGGCTTGGCCCCTGCCCGCTCACGCGCCTGACGGGTCAGATATTGGGGGGTGCGGATGCCCGCAACGACATCCTCGCCCTGCGCGTTGATCAGGAATTCGCCATAATAGATGTTCTCGCCCGTCGCCGGATCGCGGGTGAAGGCAACGCCGGTGGCCGACGTGTCGCCCATGTTGCCGAACACCATCGCCTGCACATTGACCGCTGTACCCCAATCGCCGGGAATGGAATTGATGCGGCGATAGACCTTGGCACGTTCGGCCTGCCAGCTACCAAAAACCGCGCTGATCGCGCCCCAAAGCTGGTCATGCACATCGAGGGGGAAAGGCTTGCCCCATTCATCCTCGACGATTTTCTTGTATTCCGCGACCAGCGCCTTCCAATCGTCAGCGCTCATTTCAGTGTCGAGTGTGAATCCCTTGTTTTCCTTGGCGATCTCCAGCGCTTCCTCAAACGCGCCGTGATCCAGGCCAAGGACGACGTCGGCATACATCTGAACAAAGCGGCGGTAGCTGTCCCAGGCAAAGCGTTCATCGCCGCTGATGGCGGCAAGTCCAGCTACGGTTTCGTCATTGAGGCCAAGGTTGAGGACCGTGTCCATCATGCCCGGCATGGAAACGCGCGCACCCGAACGGACCGAGACGAGCAGCGGATCAGCGGCTTCGCCGAACTTCTTGCCGGTGATACCCTCGATATGCACAATGCCGGTCTTCACCTCTTCATAGAGGCTGTCGGGATAGGTCTCGCCCTCCTCATAATAGCGGGTGCACATTTCAGTGGTGATGGTGAAGCCCGGAGGCACCGGCAGGCCGATGGAAGCCATGCCGTCCAGATTGGCACCCTTGCCGCCCAGCAGATTCTTATCGCCATTACCGCCATCGGAAACATTGCCGCCGAACCGGTACACATATTTGGTCATGTAACTCTCATCCCTACCTTGATGAAGTCAGGCCAGCGGCCTGGAAGTTTAGGGTTGTGGCGGCATCCCTCATGTCCCGTACTCCGGCGAAAGCCGGAGTCCAGAGCCGCAAGCGTTTCGCTCGGCAACCCTGGACCCCGGATCAAGTCCGGGGTACGGCTGGAATAAGAAATTGGCGTCATTTCCTAACCTTCAATCCTTGAAAAATCAGCTACTTGATGGACGGCGTTACGAACCCGTGTTAGGATACCCAGCCTTGCCGTGCGTTTGTCCTTATCAGCATCATTCACCGTCACCTTGTCAAAAAAGGCGTCGATGGGCGCACGCAGCGAGGCGAGCGCGGACATCGCGCCTTCGAAATCCTCTGACCTGACCGCATCCGTCGCCCGGGGTTCCGCGACATTCAGCGCGGCGATGAGCGCAGCTTCCTCAATTTCCGGGGTGTAGGGAAGCGGTATTTGCGCGCTACCGTGCTCCTGCGAAGGCAGGAGCCCAGGCTGGCCTGGCGCTTCATCACCCTGGGCTCCTGCCTTCGCAGGAGCACTGACAGGAACAACGCCCTCCTTTTTCAGGATATTCGCGGCCCGCTTGTACCCGGCGAGCAGGTTCGCGCCGTCCTCCGTGGCGATGAAGGATTGCAGCGCCTTCACCCGGGCGAGCAGGCGAACGAGGTCATCCTCTCCGCCAAGCGCGAAGACAGCATCGATGAGGTCGTGACGGACACCTGCTTCGCGTTGTTGGACTTTGAGGCGGTCGATAAAGAAATCGAAAATTGAGTTTGCCACAATTCTGGTTCCAAGACCTAGATGCTCTTCAGCATTTGGCCCCATCGCCAAGCCTTCCATGGAATCGCGAACTTCTGTTTGATCAGCAGCACCAAATAGGGCAATTCCCAGCAAGA
Source organism: Alphaproteobacteria bacterium (assembly GCA_016650315.1). Lineage (GTDB taxonomy): Bacteria > Pseudomonadota > Alphaproteobacteria > Sphingomonadales > Sphingomonadaceae > Rhizorhapis. The sequence goes on from JAENVZ010000269.1 coordinate 3,513, forward strand.
ACCACGTGCTGAAGCGCAAATCGTTGCTAAATGTCAGTTGTAGAAATCCGATGGCTGCCCGGCGCAGGGCGAATGGGTCTTTTGAACCAGTTGGCTTTTCGTCGATTGCAAAAAAAGCAGCAATCGTATCCAACTTATCCGCCAAACTCACCGCCACGGTGACCGGATCGGTGGGCACGTCGTCGCCCTGCCCGACCGGCTTGTAATGGTCGCGGATGGCGTTGGCGACTTCATCAGGCAGGCCCTCGGTGCGGGCGTAATAGCCGCCCATAAGGCCTTGAAGTTCCGGAAACTCTCCGACCATTTCGGTGACGAGGTCGGCCTTGCAGAGGCGGGCAGCCTGTTCGGCAAGGGCGGCGAGTTTAGCACTGTCGTGCTCCTGCGCAGGCAGGAGTCCAGTGTGGGGTTGAGCTTCGCTGCTCTGGGC
>JAENVZ010000270.1 GCA_016650315.1 Alphaproteobacteria bacterium
AGTGCGGCCCTGTCCATCGGTCAGGCGCCCGTCATCAAGCACCTGGAGGAGCACGTTGAACACATCGCCATGCGCCTTTTCAACTTCATCGAACAGGATGACCTGATAGGGACGGCGGCGGACGGCTTCGGTCAGGACGCCGCCCTCTTCATAACCGACATAGCCCGGAGGCGCGCCGATCAAGCGGGAGACCGAATGCTTTTCCATGAACTCGCTCATGTCGATGCGGACCATGGCATTGCTGTCGTCGAACAGGAATTCGGCAAGCGCCTTGGTCAGTTCGGTCTTGCCGACGCCCGTGGGGCCAAGGAACAGGAAACTGCCAAGCGGACGGTTGGGGTCCTGCAAGCCCGCGCGGCTGCGGCGGACGGCGGTGGAAACGGCCTTGACCGCATCCTCCTGCCCGATCACGCGCTTGCCAAGTTCGGTTTCCATGGCGAGCAGTTTTTCCCGCTCTCCCTCCATCATCTTGTCGACGGGAATGCCGGTCCAGCGCGACACGATGGACGCGATGTCTTCTGCGGTCACTTTCTTGCGCAGCATTGCGCCCGCAGCAGCGCCTTCCACCTCCGCCCACTGGCGTTCGAGTTCGGGGATGCGGCCATAGGCAAGCTCACCCGCCTTGGCGAGGTCGCCATTGCGCTGCGCCCGTTCCAGTTCAATGCGGGCGGTATCGAGATGTTCCCTGATCTGGCTTTCGTCCGCGATCTTGTTCTTTTCGCCCTGCCAGCGCGTGGTTAGCTCCGTCGATTGCTGAACGAGATTGGCGAGGTCTTCTTCGAGGTTGGTCAAGCGATCTTTCGACGCTTGGTCGGTTTCCTTCTTCAGCGCCTCGCGCTCGATCTTGAGCTGGATGATGCGCCGGTCGAGATTTTCGATTGCCTCAGGCTTGGATTCGACCTCCATGCGCAGGCGGGACGCGGCCTCATCCATGAGGTCGATCGCCTTGTCCGGCAGAAACCGGTCGGTGATATAGCGGTTGGAAAGGGTCGCGGAGGCCACGATCGCGCCGTCGGTAATATCTATTTTATGGTGCAGTTCATATTTTTCCTTCAGGCCGCGCAGGATGGAGATGGTGTCCTCCACCGTCGGTTCGCCTACGAAAACGGGCTGAAACCGCCGCTGCAGGGCAGGGTCCTTTTCCACATATTTGCGGTATTCGTCGAGCGTGGTCGCGCCGATGCAATGCAGTTCGCCGCGTGACAAAGCGGGTTTCAGCAGGTTGGAGGCGTCCATCGCGCCTTCACCTTTACCCGCGCCGACGAGCGTGTGCATTTCGTCGATGAAGAGGATGATATGTCCTTCGCCAGCCTTCACTTCGTCCAGCACGCCTTTCAGCCGTTCCTCAAACTCGCCGCGATATTTGGCGCCCGCGATCAGGCTGCCCATATCGAGCGCCATCAGTGTGCGATCCTTCAGCGTGTCGGGCACGTCGCCATTGGCGATGCGCAAGGCAAGGCCCTCTGCAATCGCGGTCTTGCCGACGCCTGGTTCGCCGATCAGGACAGGGTTATTCTTGGTGCGGCGGGCAAGAATCTGAATGGTGCGGCGAATTTCCTCATCGCGGCCGATGACCGGGTCCAGCTTGCCGTCACGCGCGGCCTCGGTGAGGTCGCGGGCAAATTTCTTGAGCGCATCGTAGCGGTCCTCCGCGCTCGCCGTGTCGGCGGAGCGACCGCCGCGCAGTTCGTTGATGGCGGCGTTGAGCGCGTCTGCTTTCACGCCCGCGGTGCCAAGCGCTTTGCCCGCCGCGGTGGTGGTGGAAAGGACGAGAGCAAGCAGCAACCGTTCGACGGTGACATAAGAATCGTCCGCCTTCTGCGCCACCTGTTCGGCCTGATCGAGCACGCGAACACTGTCATTGTCGAGGCCCGGTGTCTGCTGTGCTCCGCCGCCGGATACCGCCGGAATCTTCGCCAAGGCCGCATCGGTTTCGCGCAAGGCCACACCCGCATCGCCGCCGCTCGCCTTGATAAGGCCGGACGCCATGCCTTGTTCATCTTCCAGCAGCGCCTTCAGCAGATGTTCAGGTGAAATACGTTGATGATTGAGGCGGATCGCAACCGTTTGCGCCGATTGGAGAAAGCCCTTTGCCCGGTCCGTGAATTTTTCGAGGTTCATATTAGCCCAGCTCCTTTACGTTCCCAAATAATGTTGCATTTTTGCAACACAAGTGCCTGCCCCAAAAAATGTTCCGTCACTGTACCATGCCTCTACCATAGCGGTTGCACGGCCTATGAGCGGCGTTATGGTGCCGCCATATCCCGCGCACAGACAAGACAAGGATTTTCCATGCTGCGTCGCCTCACTCTCGCTTTTGTCCTTTCGGCTTGTGCAATGTCGGCATCCTTTGCCCAGGCGAAAGACCTTGCGCCGGTTTCAGAACTAATATCAGCGGTCAACATTCCCTATAAGGAATTTACCCTAGGCAATGGGTTGCGGGTTATCGTGCATGAAGACCGCAAGGCCCCGATTGTTGCGGTGTCCGTGTGGTATAATGTTGGTTCGAAGAACGAACCGGCGGGCAAGACCGGCTTTGCCCATCTGTTTGAACATCTGATGTTCAACGGGTCCGAACATGCGCCGGGGGATTTTTTCGAGCCGCTGCAACAGGTGGGCGCTACCGACTTCAACGGTACGACATGGTTCGATCGCACCAATTATTTTGAAAACGTTCCAACATCGGCGCTGGAAGTGGCGCTGTTTCTGGAAAGTGACCGCATGGGGCATTTGCTGGGCGCGGTGACGCAGAAAACGCTCGATAACCAGCGTGGCGTCGTTCAGAATGAAAAGCGGCAGGGCGATAATCAGCCTTATGGCCTGGTCGAATATGCGCAGCTTGCGGCCCTTCTTCCGGCTGACCATCCCTATGGCCATTCGACCATCGGATCGATGGCCGATCTGGACAAGGCAAGCCTTGCCGATGTGAAGGGCTGGTTTGTCGACCATTATGGGCCCAACAATGCCGTACTGGTGCTGGCGGGTGATATTGACGTTGCCCACGCCCGGTCGCTGGTGGAGAAATATTTCGGCGACATTCCGCGTGGCAAGCAAGTCGAACCGGTCGATGTGCCCATCCCGACTCTTGCCGCACCGAAAATCGAAGTGATGAAGGACAGGGTCGCCACGGTGCGGATCTATCGCAACTGGATTGTGCCGGGCCTGAACGATCCCGATTCGGTTCTGCTGAACATCGGGATGAGCGTGCTTGGCGGCCTTGCCAGTTCGCGGCTGGACAATATCCTTGTGCGCGACGAACAGCTTGCCGTGAGCGTTTCCGCCGGGGTGCAGGATTTCGCCCAGCTTGGCATGATCGAGGTGACCGCTGATGTGAAACCCGGCATTGATCCCGATGGTGTTGCCAAGCGGCTGGACGCGATCATGGCCGATTATATTGCCAAAGGGCCGACCGCCGACGAGGTCAAGCGCGTTGCGACGCAGAGCGTTTCAGGTCGCATAGCGGGCCTGGAACAGGTCGGCGGATTTAGCGGCAAGGCGGTGGCACTGGCCGAAGGTGAGCTGTATTCGAACGATCCTGATTTTTACAAAAAACGGCTTTCCGCATTGGCCGCGGCCACGCCTGAAGCGGTGACGGCGGCGATGCAGAAATGGTTGCGGCGTCCGGCCTATGCGCTGCGCGTCATCCCCGGCGAGCGCGATGCGTATGAAGAGGCTGCTTCTTCGAAGGGTAGTCGCACCGGCGTTATTGCCGCGCCCGCATTCTTCCATGCGCCCGATCAGGATGGCGTTGGTTCGGCAACCACGGCCCAGCCGATGGCTGCTGTCGATCGCAGCACATTGCCAGAGGTTGGTCCCATCCCCGATCTGGATTTCCCGACCGTTGAAACCACGACCCTGTCGAACGGGATCAAG
>JAENVZ010000271.1 GCA_016650315.1 Alphaproteobacteria bacterium
CGCAGCGCCATGAACAAGGCCGTTTTTATCAGCCATTCGTCCAAGGATCGGGCGCTTGCCGAACAGATGCGCGACGCCATCGAACAGGCGGGCATCGGCGCATGGATGGCGCCGCGCGATGTCATGCCGGGCCAGAATTACGGCGAGGCAATCATCGAGGCGATCAATGCCTGCAAAGTGCTGGTCATCCTCTTCACCGACAATTCCAATCGGTCGCCTTCGGTGCTGCGCGAGGTAGAGCGCGCCGTGTCCAAGGATCTGGTCGTCGTCACTTTCCGGGCGGAAAAGATCGTTCCGTCCAACGCGCTCGAATATTTCCTGAGTAGCCAACATTGGCTGGACGCATGGGACGGGCCGCCGGAAAAGCATTTGCCGAACCTGGTGGATGTGACGAAGCAACTTGTCGGCGGCCAACTCGACGCCGCCGGGCGGATCACCAGCAGGATGCCGTTCGTCGGGCCGCATCACAGTCGGCGGGGGCTGATCATCGCAAGCGCGGCGGCGCTGTTGCCGATTGGCGGCGGACTGTGGTGGGCGACAGGCGGGATGCGGGTGCCACCTGTCGACAAGTCGGCCATCGCGGTTTTACCCTTCGACAATCTTGCCAATGATCCCAAGCTTGGTTTCCTGAGCCTTGCCATTCCGGCCGAACTCAATGCGGGCCTGTCGCGCACGACGGCGCTGATCGTGCAGCCATTGGAATCGGTCCGCTCCGTCGTGAATAACAAACAGCAAATGTCGGATATGTCGCGCGCCTTGCAGGTCGGCATGCTCGTCAATGGCAGCTTCTGGAGTGCGGGGCCGCAGTTGCGGCTCAGCTTCGACATCAGCGATGCCAGCCAGAACCGGCAATTGTCGTCCGAAACGCTGGAAGGAACGGTCGCTGACCTGCTCGGCTTGCTGAACTCCATGATCCAAAAGGTTCAACATAGCCTTCAGGTGCGGATGCAGGCGACAATGAATGGCGCGGACCTGGGCACGTCCAATACCGAAGCCTATGAAATCTATCTGCGTGCGCTGACGCTGGCGCAGGACATCAATGATGCCAACAACATGTCAGCGATCGAACTGCTCAAGCGGGCGACAGGTCTCGACCCGCCATTCGCGCGCGCGCATGCCGCGCTGGCGGAAAGCTGTGTAACCCGCTTCTGGTGGAATTTCTCCAATGACCGGGCATGGCTCGACCAGGCTGAAGTGGCCGCGCGCGAATCTGTGCGTCTTTCCCCCAAATTGCCTGAAGCGCGCTACGCGCTTGGCTATGTCTTTGAAGGAAAGGGCCAGCGTGGAGACGCCGCACGCGCCTATGTAGCCAGTACCCGGCTTGGCCCCAATTATGTCCCTGCATTGGCAAGCGCGGCCCGTTTTGCGTTTTATATGGCCGATTTTCCCCGGTCACTTCGTATGCTCGACAGGGTCGCTGTGATCGATCCCACGAACAACACCCATGTTCGCAAGGCGATGTGCCATTTCTTTGCAGGCAACAAGGACGAATGCCGCCGGGAAAACCGTGAAGCCGAACAAATGGCACGCGGTATCGACCAATTGACGCTGATCGGATTCACCTGGTCTTGGCTGAAGGATTTCGGGGCGGCGGAACGCGTCCTGCGCCGCCTGGAGCAGAGCGATCCGACGGCGCTCAGCATCCTTGAACTGCGTAGCTGGATTTACACGATGCGCGGCGAGGTGGGCAAGGCCCGCGAACAGATGCGGCAAATATTGGCGCGACGGTCCACCTTTGGCATCGCTGACGAGATTGCGACCTTCTATGCGATTCAAGGGGACAAGGAACAGGCGATCCAATGGCTGACGCGCGCCATTGACAATGGCGCGCCCAATTACGCTTGGTACAAGTCTGATTTCTTCACCATCCTTCGCGGCGATCCTCGTTATGAAACGCTGCTCGCCCGGCTGGTGCAAGAATATCGCGGAATATGGGTCGCGCCCAAATAGGTTGAATTCAACCGCTATTGGCCGATCGGGTCAGCCGGTACATGGGGTAGGTGCCATATCCCTTGGCAAGCTCGATTTTCCCGACATAGCGGGAATGGAAGCGATCGGGCGCTTCAAGCGCCAATATGGCCGCGAACGGTTCGGTCACGAACACTGCGCCGGGCGGTGTTACCGGTTCGATCCGTGCAGCGCGGGACACTTCGGTGCCATAGAAAGTGATCCGGTCAGTGACACGGTCCAGCGTCCGGTAGACCGGGCCGTAATGGACCCCTATGCGCATGCCGCCGCCTTGCGCCAGCCCCAGTGTCGTGTAGTCGAAGTCCCCAAGCGCACTCTGCAGTTCCAGCGCGATGTGCGCGGC
>JAENVZ010000272.1 GCA_016650315.1 Alphaproteobacteria bacterium
AACTGGAGTGTGGATGGCGGACATCGCCACATTGATACAGCTTATCGAACCCGAGGCGAAGGCTTTGGGCTTTTCGCTTGTGCGGGTGAAGCTGTTTGGCGGTAATGATGATCGTACTCTGCAAATCATGGCAGAGCGCCCAGAAACGCGACAACTCAACATCGCCGACTGTGCTGCTCTTTCGCGCCGTATCTCTGAACTGTTCGATGAGGTCGATCCGATCGAGGAGGCCTATCGACTGGAAGTGAGTTCCCCCGGCATCGACCGGCCCCTGACCAGACTCTCGGATTTTTCCGACTGGACGGGACATGAAGCGCGGGTCAGTCTTGTGGAACCGCAGGACGGGCGCAAGCAATTTACGGGCACGTTGAAGGGCGTCGAAGGCGATGTCATCGCCTTGTCCGACCGCAAGATCGGCGATCTGACGATTGCCTTTGCCAATATCCAGAGCGCGAAGCTGATGCTGACCGACGCGCTCATCAATGCTACAATGCCGCTTTCGACCGAAGGCGCGGACGACATTCAAACGGAAGGATAAGGATACAGCCATGGCTACCGCCATTTCCGCTAACAAGGCCGAACTGCTCGCTATCGCCAATAGCGTTGCATCGGAAAAGATGATCGACAAGGCCATCGTGATCGAAGCGATGGAGGACGCGATTCAGCGCGCGGCCCGCGCTCGTTATGGCGCAGAAAACGACATCCGTGCGAAACTTGACCCGGAAAATGGCGACCTGCGCCTGTGGCGTGTTGTCGAGGTTGTTGAGGAGGTCGAGGATTTCTTCAAGCAGGTCGATGTGAAGGCTGCGCAGAAGTTGCAAGCGGGCGCTGCGGTCGGCGATTTCATTGTCGATCCATTGCCACCCATCGACCTTGGTCGCATCGATGCGCAGTCGGCCAAGCAGGTGATCTTCCAGAAGGTCCGCGATGCAGAACGCGAACGCCAGCATGAGGAATTCAAGGATCGCGTTGGCGAAATCATCACCGGCGTGGTGAAGAGCGTCGAATTTGGCCATGTCGTTGTCAATCTGGGCCGGGCAGAGGGCGTTATCCGCCGCGATCAGCAGATCCCGCGCGAAGTTGTCCGCGTTGGCGACCGTGTCCGCTCGATCATTTTGAACGTCCGCCGCGAAAATCGCGGGCCGCAGATTTTCCTCTCCCGTGCGCATCCCGACTTCATGAAAAAGCTGTTCGCGCAGGAAGTGCCCGAAATCTACGACGGAATTATCGAGATCAAGGCCGCCGCCCGTGATCCGGGCAGTCGCGCCAAGATTGGCGTGATCAGTCATGACAGCAGTATCGATCCGGTCGGCGCCTGCGTCGGCATGAAGGGCAGCCGCGTTCAGGCGGTCGTGCAGGAAATGCAGGGCGAAAAGATCGACATCATCCCTTGGTCCGATGATACGGCGACCTTTGTCGTCAACGCGCTGCAGCCTGCAACGGTCAGCCGCGTCGTCATCGACGAGGATGAAGGACGGATCGAGGTCGTTGTTCCTGATGACCAGCTTTCGCTCGCCATCGGTCGTCGTGGCCAGAATGTACGCCTCGCCAGCCAGCTTACCGGTTCAGCTATCGACATCATGACTGAGGCGGATGCCAGCGAGAAGCGGCAGAAGGAATTCGTAACCCGTTCCGAACTGTTCCAGAACGAACTGGATGTCGACGAGACGCTCTCGCAGCTTCTGGTCGCTGAAGGCTTTGGCGAGCTGGAGGAAGTCGCCTATGTCGGTATTGAGGAACTGGCCGGTATCGAAGGGTTCGACGAAGAACTGGCTGAAGAGCTTCAGAACCGGGCGCTGGAGGCATTGGAACGCCGCGAAGCTGCTGCTCGTGAGGAACGCCGCGCGTTGGGCGTCGAAGATGCACTGGCAGAGATGCCGAATCTGACCGAGGCGATGCTGGTGACTCTGGGCAAGGCAGGCATCAAGACGCTGGATGATCTTGCCGATCTGGCCACCGATGAACTCATTGCCCGCAAGCGGGCCGAAGGCCGTCGTCGCGGCAAGGAGATGGTCGAGGACAAAGGCGGCATATTGGCCGAATATGGCCTGAGTGAAGAGCAGGGCAACGAAACCATCATGGCCGCCCGCGCGCATTGGTTCGCAGATGAGGAAAATGGGGAGGACGCCGTTGCGGAAACTTCCCAATGACACGCTAGGTCTGATTTCCTTTCCGTTCGATTCGAGCGGAAGTTCGAGCGAAGCCGAGAACTGCAGTCGAGAATGTCTGAATATATCAGGCAGGCTTCTCGACTGGCGCCTCTCGACAGGCTCGATGCTGCTCGAAGTAAACGGCGCGGGGTGTCGGCATGACTGATAACACCCGCCGCTGCATTCTGTCCGGTGAACGCGAAGGCCGTGATGGCCTGATCCGTCTGGCGCTTGGTCCTGATGGACAGGTTGCGCCTGACGTGCGTGCGCGTGCGCCCGGGCGAGGCGCTTGGGTTGGCGTTGATCGCTCCACTTTTGAGGCAGCTCTCACCAAGGGCAAGTTGAAGGGGGCGTTGGCCCGCGCCTACAAGACATCGGATTTTGTCGTGCCCGACGATCTGGCTGAACGGATTGATGCCGCGCTGAAACAGGCTGTACTCGACCGTCTGGGCCTGGAGGCGCGCGCCAGTATGTTACTGACCGGATCGGAAAAGATCGAGGTTGCTGCGCGGCGGGGACAGGTCTCGCTTCTTCTCCATGCCGCCGATGCCCGGTCCGATGGATGCCGAAAACTGGATCAGGCGTGGCGTGTAGGGATGGAACGCGAGGGCAGTGATCTTGCTGGTACGGTCTTGCCTGTAGACCGCGCGCACTTATCTATGGCAATGGGACGTGATAATGTAGTTCACGTTGCGATTACCGACAAAAGGGCGGCTGCCCGTGTCAGTGAAATGCTTAGCCGCTGGCAAGTTTTTCTGGGATGCGCTAACGGGACGCACATTGCGGCGCCTGTGAGTCAGGCCGCGCCTGAAATTGCGGTGGATTGAAGAACAATAATGGGCCGGGGATTTGCCCCGCGCCTGGACGTTGATTGAAGGAACTGGTTTAGTCGATGAGTGACAGCGAAACAGAAAAGCCGATACTGGGCCGCAAGCCTTTGGGCCTGAAGCGGACGGTTGAGGCCGGGCAAGTGCAGCAAAGTTTCAGCCATGGCCGAAAGAACACGGTCGTGGTTGAGGTGAAGCGCCGCCGCCTCATCGGAAAGCCCGGCGAGACGGAAGCGGCGCCCGTACAGGCTGAGCCTGTCAAGCCCGCACCTGCGCCCGCAC
>JAENVZ010000273.1 GCA_016650315.1 Alphaproteobacteria bacterium
ACCGCAAATCAACGCGGACCACATAGCCGTCGCCATCACGTTTGCTGAGCAATTCCACCACCCGGCGCCCGATCCTGACCGCCGCCTCTATCGGTTCTTCCCGCGCACGCCGGGGCATGGTTGCGGGATCGAATATGAAGATCGGGTCGATATCGGAACTGTAATTCAGTTCCCTGCTGCCAAGCTTTCCAAGCGCAATGACCGAAAATCCGCGCGATTCCTCGTCTGAAAATCGTTCTGCAAAGGCTGTGCGGATCGCATCATCCAAGGCATTGTCGGCAAAATCCGACAACACCCGCATTACCCGGCCCAAATCCCACGCCCCGGAAAGGTCGGCCACGGCGGTTACCAGCGCCAATGCATTGCGCCGCTGCCGCAACGCCTGCGCCATGTCTGTCGCCCCCTCTCCACATGCTAGGGCCGCCTCATAGGCCAGCTCAATCGAGCCTGTCGCCAGCAGCGCCGAAACTGAGGGATTGCGTTGCAGCAGCAGGGCCAGAAAACCGGAAAATTCCTGCGCCCGCGCCAGCGCGCCCGGAACATCATTCATGCGCTTCATCCGCCTGCCCAGCCCGCCTCTCGTTTGTGATATTGCGCGCTCAAAGCGACAATAAATAACGGAAACTTTTCCATCATATCTTCGTTGTTAAGCCATGTTCATGCCAAACGAAAGTTCATGCGAGCCATATACGGGAGAAGGAAGTCGTTATTTCACGATTTCCCGTCCCACCGAGCATGAAGGCATCTGTCGCGCTCTACGCCGTGCCTACCGGCAACCGGAAAACGGCCTGCCGATCGAAATGATGGATTTGTTGAAGAAACTGAATCACAGTCGGGCGTGACGCCTGCTTTCAATCGAAAGCCACCTTACCCCTTCCGATACGCCGCCCTGAATGCGCTTGCAAAAGCGGTAAAGCGTCCTTGCGTTATGCTGTCGCGGATCGCGGCCATCAGGGACTGGTAAAAGCTGATATTATGCTGCGTCATCAACATAGCGCCCAATATCTCTCCCGCCTTCACCAGATGATGCAGATAGGCCCTGCTCCATGTCGTGCACACCGGGCAACCGCACCGTTCATCCAGTGGCCCCTTGTCCTCGGCAAAGCGCGCGTTGCGGATATTGAGCGGGCCGTTCCAGGTGAAGGCCTGACCGTTGCGCCCGCTGCGTGTCGGCAGCACACAATCGAACATGTCGATCCCGCGCTCGACCGCGCCGACAATGTCGTCGGGCTTGCCCACGCCCATCAGATAGCGGGGCTTGTCTGCGGGTAGCATGTCGGGCGCAAAATCCAGCGTTGCGAACATCGCTTCTTGTCCCTCGCCTACGGCCAGCCCCCCCACGGCATAGCCATCAAAGCCAATGTCGATCAATTTTTCGGCGGAAATCCGTCGCAACCCCTCATCCAATGCCCCTTGCTGAATGCCAAAGAGCGCCGCACGCCCGGCATGGCTTTCGCCATTGTCAAAACCCTGACGCGACCGCTTTGCCCAGCGCATGGATCGTTCCATCGACGCTGCGGCCTCGTCACGGGTCGCGCCATTTTTCGTGCACTCATCAAAAGCCATGACGATGTCAGAACCCAACAGGCGCTGGATTTCCATTGACCGTTCCGGGGTCAGCAAATGGCGCGACCCGTCGATATGGCTAGCAAAGGCGACGCCTTCTTCACTCATTTTGGTCAACGCCGACAGGCTCATGACCTGATAGCCCCCGCTATCCGTCAGGATCGGGCGCGACCAGCCCATGAAATCATGCAACCCGCCCAGCCGGTCGATCCGTTCTGCGCCCGGACGCAGCATCAGATGATAGGTGTTGCCCAATATGATGTCCGCGCCGCTTGCGCGGACTTCGTCGGGCCGCATCGCCTTGACCGTCGCGGCGGTCCCCACCGGCATGAAGGCGGGCGTGCGGATTTCCCCGCGCTGCATGACAATCGCACCTGTGCGCGCCTTGCCGTCCGTGGCGGAGATGGAAAAGGAGAATCTGGGAAGGGGCATGCCGGCCCTCTTAATTGGGCCGTGCGACAGGTCAAATCCTATTGCCGCAGCATCCCGGCGCCATTCGACATATCGGCACCCGATAATGGCCCGGGACAAAACTCTCTGGTTAACGCGCTTTAATAAAAATAAACGCTATGTTACAGTTATTTGGCAGGCACAGTCGGAGATCTGCTCATATTGATACGGGAATAACTGATCAATCCGCCACCGCAGTCGAAGTCTTTCAATCGCCGGTAGCGGCCAATAAAAATTTCGGTGCCAGCGGACATGGTCAACAGCCAGGGCCGCCCAGCCGCTGAACGTAATGTCAGTGTAATCCCGTAATGATTTTGCTGACCCTCTGTCATAAGGACAGAGATACGGATCAGGAGTTAAAAAATGATTTTAATAGAGCCAGTACGGATGATTCCCACATTTTACGGGCTTTAATTCATAAAACTGAGTTTTCGGCGCAACAAAGTGAGTCCGTGACGCAACAGATTTGGTAAAAAAGGGGTTAATATATGTCCCAATATGGAAAAGCTGTTGCTTTACAATGCCTAAGCATGTTCTCTGTACTCATGCATTGTTCCGGGGGGAACTGACGTGATTGAATCAGGCCATCTCGGCGCTTTAGACAAATCGGATGAAATTTTGGGCGAAGTGGAAACGCACGACGAAATCAGCACTGATTTCCGGCATGTTCCAACTCCCCTTTTCGACCTGGGACAGATTAATGTCGATTGGGAAGAAGATACCGGCACATTATGGGCCTTTCTGACCCCTGCTGAGCGTCCCAATTGCAATATGCCTCTACTCCGGGATGCCATCACCTGGCAGACTGAAACCAAGCGGGTTTTCGGACACCCAAGCTCACCGCTCAAATATATGGTGCTGGGTTCACGCTTCCCCGGCATATTCAATCTCGGCGGCGACCTGGAAATGTTTGCCGACTGCATTGAACGACGCGATCGTGAAGCACTGCTGCATTATGGCGGCATATGTATCGAATTTGTGCATCGCGTCTGGCATAATAATAACATGCCGATCATCAACATCGCCCTTACACAGGGCGATGCGCTGGGCGGTGGATTTGAAGCCATGTTGACGTTCGACGTGATTATCGCCGAACGTCAGGCGCGCTTTGGACTGCCCGAGATCCTGTTCGGCCTGTTTCCTGGCATGGGCGCCTATAGCCTTCTGGCCCGACGACTTGGCCGCGCCATGGCGGAAAAGATCATTCTTGGCGGCAAGGTTTATACGGCCCAGGAAATGTACGACATGGGGATTGTCAGCATCCTTGTCGATGAAGGGGAAGGCGAACAGGCCGTACGCGATTATATCCGCGACACCACCGACCGCCACGCCGGTTATTGCGGCATTTATCGCGCCGGACGGCAAGTCGATCCGTTGCATATCGAGGAACTGACCGAAATTGTTGAAAACTGGGCGGATACGGCGCTGAAGCTGACACCCAAGGACTTGAAGCTTATGAGGCGTCTCGCCGCAGCGCAAGCGCGCCTGCCGTCTCGTTGATCGGCGGGATTGACGACATTCCGCTCCACATGCTGGCGGGCGGCGCTCCATCGCCCCTTTCGAGCAACTTCAATATCGCATCGTCGCTCATGGGCTTGTTGAGCAGATAGCCCTGCAAATTGGTAAAGCCGGCATCCTTGGCATAACGCAGTTGTTCGTGCGTTTCGATCCCTTCAGCCACCGTGTCCATATTCAGTTCGCGGGCAAGATGCGCCACCGCCCGAATGATTGCGCGGTCCTCAAAACTCTTGTCGATCCCGGCCAGGAAGGACTGATCCACCTTGATCGTATCGAAACTGTAGGAACGCAAATAGCTGAGCGAGGAATAGCCCGTTCCAAAATCATCCAGCGCCATGCGTAAACCGATACGCCGCAATTCCCGCAATATCTGGCTTGTCTGCGTATTATCTTCGAGGAACACCGATTCAGTCACCTCAAGCTCCAGCCTGCGGGCCTTGAGCCCTGAGGAATAGAGGCAGGCAATAACCGTCCGCGGCAAATCACCCGCACGCAACAAGGCCGGCGATATATTCACGGCGACACGAACATCGTCCGGCCATTGCGCAGCCGACGCGCAGGCCTGCCCCAGAACCCATTCGCTGATGGGGCCAATCATTGAAATGCTCTCGGCGATCGGGATGAATTCGCCCGGAGACACATCGCCCAACACGGGATGATGCCAGCGAATCAATGCCTCGCAACACGCGACCCGGCCCGTCTCGATGTCGAATATGGGCTGATAATGCATTTTGAATTCGCCACGCTCAATCGCCTTGCGCAGTCCCGCCTCAATCTCACGAATGCGGTGGAACCGCTCCTTCATGGACCATTCAAACAGGCTGAAACGGTTCCGCCCGCCATGTTTGGCGTGATAAAGGGCCATGTCCGCATGTTGCAGAATTTCGTCGCGGTCATGTCCATCCTGTGGGGCTACCGCAATGCCGATGGACGCCGAAACAGTCAGATGATGACCGCTGATCTCAATGGGTTCTGCAAGATAGTCCAATATATCCTTGGCAATTTCCGCTGCGTCCGGTCGGCTTGTCTGGCGGCACAGAATGATGAATTCGTCGCCGCCAAAGCGCGCGATTGTACCGCGGTCGGCCAAAGCCTGACTGATTTTTTCCGCCACCAACACAAGCAACTGATCGCCAACGATATGGCCAAGCGAATCATTGATCTCCTTGAACCGGTCAAGGTCCATCCAGATAACCGCCAGACCATCGCGCTCACCATTGCTTTCGTCGAACATGTCACGAATGCGCATCTGCATCGCCATGCGGTTTTCAACACCCGTCAGGCTGTCATAGCGCGCCAGCTTCTCAAACTTCGCGGCGAGCAGCGATTTCTGATGTTTGCCGTTTAACGCTTCAAGCACGACCCGATGGGTTGCAGATGAAATTTCGGCAAGGCCGAGAATCATTAAGATGACTGAAACCGACAAAACCCGGTAGCCAATGTTGTCCACAGTCATCAAACCAGCGGCAGTAGGCGCCAGCGTCAGAAACACTTGCCCCACCGCAATGTGCACCCGTCCGGCATCGCGCCCAGATATGCTGCCTGCATAGCCTGTGGCCAGCGCCACGCACAGCAGGTGCGCGATGGCATTTTCGCTGCGAACCAGGGCCGTGAACGCCAACAGCCCCAACAGGCTGGCATAAATCCAGGCGCCATGCTCGTAGGCCAGTTCCCAGCCACGCGACCCGCGGGTCACACCCGACTGCACATTGCGCTTGAAATAATAGGCCGAAAAAGCGCGCAAGACAGCGATCGTGCAGATCAGAACGGTTATGCCAGTGATAATATTGTCGTTTACAATGCGCATCACGGCAACGCTGACGGCGCTACCGGCGACCGCGCCCAAGGCCAGGGAAAGCGGTGAAGCATAGAGCGATTCAACCAGCGCGCGGCGCACATCCACATTCTGCCGCGCATCAACTGTCGACTTGGCCCGCCATCTGGACAGAAAATTTCTCAACTGCGAATTCCACATCCACGCCTTAATGGACGAGCAACCTTGTTTTTTCGTTAAATTCCGGGACTCAATTCATCCCTTCCCGAGCGAAAACTCTAGAAATTCGGACCTTTCAACCCGGATACAAAAATTAACGCCTGATGTCGGGAAGCAACAAGCTGGCATCGCCATAGCTGTAAAATCGATACCCTTCCGAAATAGCATGGGCATAGGCCGCCTGCATCCGCTCTGCCCCCATCAGGGCACTCACCAGCATGAACAAGGTTGATCGAGGCAAGTGAAAATTGGTTATCAAGCCGTCAATGGCGCGAAATCTGTAGCCCGGTGTGATGAAAATGCGTGTATCTCCCTCGAATGGGCACAGCGTTCCATCTTCTCGCGCAGCACTTTCCAGCAGGCGCAGGCTGGTGGTGCCAACCGGAATGATCCGCCCACCATTTGCCCGAACAGCATTCAGTCGCGCCGCCACAGCGGCATCCATACGGCCCCATTCGGCATGCATGTGATGATCGGTCGTATCGTCCGCTTTGACTGGCAAAAAAGTCCCCGCGCCAACATGCAGAGTCAACGTTTCGATCATCGCTCCGGCCGCTTGCAGCCGCTCGATCAGATCCGGCGTAAAATGCAGCGCAGCCGTGGGCGCGGCCACGGCACCCTGCTCCCGCGCGAACATGGTCTGGTAATCCTCATGATCCTGTGCGTCGGTTGGGCGCTTGCTGGCGATATAGGGTGGCAACGGCATGGTTCCTGCCCGTTCCAGCAATAACTCGATCGGCTCATCGCCTTCGAAATCCAGCGTTACGCTACCTTCATCGGTCCGGTCGCCGGCAAGCGCACTGACACCCTCGCCGAAATCGATCCGGTCGCCCGTGCGCACTCTTTTTGCGTTGCGTATGAAGGCCTGCCATTGTCGCAACCCGGTCCGCTTGTGCAATGTCGCGCCGATGCGCGCTTCACCTCGTCGGCCTTCAAGCTGGGCCGGAATGACTTTCGTGTCGTTGAAAACCAGGCAATCGCCCGGACGAATCAGGTCTGGCAGATCAAAAACGTGCCGATCAGCCATGCCGTCGGGCGCGACCACCAGCATCCGGGCGCTGTCACGGGGCCGCACTGGACGCAACGCGATATTGTCAGACGGCAGGACAAAATCGAACAGATCGACGCGCAATTTCCCGCTCGTTTCCTATTGCCTGATCGGAGTATTTAGATCATCCACTGAAATATCCTTGCCGGACGCCACCCCAGGAGCGGCGGATATTTGCGATGGCGGCGCCTTGCCATCGGCTTCGACCGACGCCTGCAGGACGCGCGTGGGATTGGTGGGCGGTTCGCCGCGTACGATTGCATCGACATATTCCATGCCGCCGATCACACGGCCCAAAGCGGTATATTTGCGGTCGAGCGTAAAACGCGGCATCAACATGATGAAAAACTGGCTGTTGGCGCTGTCTTCCGACGATGCGCGCGCCATCGACACCGTACCGCGCAAATGCGGATAGGCATTGAATTCGGCTTTCAAGTCGGGAAATTCCGAACTGCCCTGGCCGGTCCCTGTCGGATCACCGGTCTGCGCCATGAAGCCTTCGATCACGCGATGAAAAATGACGCCATTGTAAAAACCCTGACGCGCGAGCGCCTTGATCCGCTCGACATGATTGGGGGCAATGTCCGGGCGCAACTGAATGCGGACGCGTCCGCCATTGGACAGATCCAGATCCAGCACATTTTCCGCTTCGACAGGCACATTGGCTGCTGGAGTTGGCATACGGGCAGGTGCCTTCGCCGGCTCCTGCGCAATCGCTCCCGATGCCGCAAACAGTATCGGCAGACAGAATATAAGGGCTTTGATCGGCATGATTAAGCTATTCTCCAAAGAAAATGGACGCTGCGACAGCAGACAACTAAGCAATCGCAAATGAATGGATCATGACCCTTTGCCACCGATAAGATTGACCCGCTCGACCATCTCATCGCTGACGATTGGCGTCACAAACTTGCGGATGTCGCCGCCAAACAAGGCGATTTCCTTCACAAGACGCGAAGCAATCGGTTGCAGGGATACATCGGCCATCAGGAATACCGTTTCGATCCGGCTGTTCAATTGCTGGTTCATGCCGGCCATTTGATATTCATATTCAAAGTCGGCCACGGCGCGCAGCCCCCGAATGATGACGCCCGCCCCCTCCCGTTCGGCAAAATCCATCAGCAGCAAGTTGAAGGCAACGACATGGATTTCCGAATCAATTCCAGCACATTCCCGCCGCACCATCTCCATCCGTTCCTCGACCGTGAACATCGGCGATTTGGAGGGGTTGTTGGTGACGCCGATGACCAGCCGGTCGACCAGCTTCGCACCGCGCCTGATGATGTCCATATGGCCCAGCGTGATGGGGTCGAATGTCCCGGGATACACGCCCACGCGCAGTTTTGGCTCCGTCATTCAGCGATCCCTCCCAATCACATAGTCCGCTATGGCCCGCAGCAAATTCGCCTCCGCGCCATAGATATGCAGATGGTCCTTGGCCTGTTGGACCAGCATTTTCGCCTGTTCGCGTGCCCGTTCGACACCCAGTAACGAGACGAAGGTTTCCTTGCCCGCTCGCGCATCCTTGTGCAACGCTTTACCCGCACGCCGCTCATCGCCCTCAACGTCCAACAGGTCATCGGCGATCTGGAATGCCAGGCCTATGTCGCGTGCGTAGCCGCGCAGGCCCGTGCGGCTTTCAGATGGCACATGCGCCATGATCGCCCCCGCCTCCAGGCAAAAAGAAATGAGCGCGCCAGTCTTCATCTGTTGCAGCCGCGTTACCGTGGCAAGGTCAAGGCTTGCCGTTTCAGCCTCCAGATCCATCATCTGTCCGCCCGCCATGCCCGATGGCCCCGCCGCCCGCGCCAGTTCCAGCATCAGTTCGGCGCGCACGAACGGATCGCGGTGCGTCTGCTCGCTGCCCAGCACTTCGAACGCCAGGGCATGAAGCGAATCCCCCGCCAGCACCGCAGTTGCCTCATCAAATTGCCGATGCACGGTCGGCTTGCCCCGGCGCATGTCATCATCGTCCATACAGGGCAGGTCGTCATGAATCAGCGAATAGACATGAATACACTCGATCGCCACGCCCACACGTAATGCCGCCGCGGGATCAATGTTGAACAGGTCGCATGTCGCCTGCACCAGTAACGGGCGAAGCCGCTTGCCCCCGCCAATGGCGGCGTGGCGCATGGCTTCGAAAAGCCGCGCACGGGAATCGTCCGGCACCGCAAGCAAATGGACGAACTGCGCATCGATGTCCCACGAAACGCGTTCAATGGCCGGTTGCAGGCTGAAGCCTCCGTCTCCTGGCTCACCGCTACCCAATGCTAATCCGTTCCAAACGGTTCTGATCCGGTGACAGTGCCGTCGCTGCCAAGCGTAATCTTGTCGATCCGTGCCTGCGCATCGGCCAGCCGCTTCTGACACTGGGCCCGCAGCCGATCACCCTCGGCATAAAGCGTGATCGACTGGTCAAGCGGCACATCGCCGCTTTCCAGTTGCTGGACAATCGACTCGAGCCGCTTCAGGGCGTCCTCGAAGGACAGGGATGAAAAATCTGTTTCTTCCGCCATGGCCCTGCAATGACGAGGCAGCCGCCCGGGGTCAAGAGCGCGTGAAACTCCACTGTGACGATGGTGCATTTTTTTACTAAAAACCATGAATTAACCATCGCACGCAACAATGTTCCGCCTCTTGGAAATCTCACGCCTTGCCTATGCAATTTTTCTTGCATGTGCCAAAAAAACCATTGACTGTCTTTGGTCCAATCGCAAAGAGAGGCAGGTTATGAAACCCTACATCCTTTTCCCCTTCGCCGCCGCGGCGCTCATGTCTCTTTTGGCTTGCGGCCAGTCTCAACCTGAAGTCGTCGACAACAAGGCGCCAGATCCTATCGCGGAGCAAGCGGCCATGGCTACGCCTGTGGCGTTGCCACCGTCCGTCAAGGATAGCCGCAGCTACCGCTGCAAGGACAACTCCATCATCTATGTCGATTTCCTTGCCGACGACAAATCCGCCAACTTGCGGATGGAAAAAATGGGTGCCCCTACCACACTGAAGGCGGAAGCCCCGGGCGGACCATACAAACTCGACGGCTATGAACTGGTCGGCCACGGCACCTCTGTCACCGCAACCATCCCTGGCAAGGGAACGCAGGCCTGCAAGGCGTAACTTCAATTTCCACAACAGATCGCAAGAAAAGGCCGGAAGCCAAAACTTCCGGCCTTTTCTATTCCGGTTTTGTAAGATGGCAGCCAACGCCAAAATTCAGTCACTCGCATAGCGAAATGGCAATGGCATATTCTCCCTTGTTAGAGGCGTAATCCAGCTGCGACCGGAGTTGGCGGGAAAGGCCAGTGAGAATACGGCCAAAGCGCTGATCCAGATATTGAGTCATTGTTGCGGATGTTATGAGCGCATTCGATTGCACGCGCAAAATGGCGCGATGCATATTGGCCCGATGCCGAACGGATTCGCCCAGTCTGACAGAAATGCTGATAGGCGCGCGCGGATCCACCAATATTGACAGTTCGACCAGTTCGGTAATGAGGAACGAGATCGGCACGGCAACATCCTGACTCACAAACAGGTGGTCGCTGCTCACCTGAATCGCTATATTGGGTGCATCGTCCGGCATACTGCTACCTAGCGCTATCGACAATTCGCTGACCAGCGAGCGGACACCTACACCGCGATGTTCCTCCAGTTCGGCATAATGGTTGCGATGAACGACCGAGAGCGCGTCCACCCGTCGCTGAATCGAGGCATAGGCATCGGCGGCCTCTTTCGTCTGGGCAGAGCGGCTGTGCAGGTTGATCAGGCTGGCGATGATCTGCAGGTTATTTTTGACCCGGTGATGCACTTCGCGGGTAAGGCGCGTTTGCCGATCCAGGCTTGCGGCCAGTTCGGCCTCATGATCCGCGACAGTCTGGGTAATGGCGCGAAACGTGTTGCCAAGATCGCGGATTTCCTGCGCGGGCGTTGGCATTTTACGGAGCGGTTCGAGCACTTCGCCAGGGTGATAGTCCGATACCAGGCGACGAAGCTGGATGAGCGGAAAGATAAGCAGCCGGTTGACCACGAACCAGCCAATTCCGGCTGCGGCGATCCACATCCGGGGC